>JAFIGB010000261.1 GCA_020831705.1 Candidatus Sumerlaeia bacterium
CCGTCTATCTCGGGCGGGACCGCGAACGGCTGGAAGCCCTTGCAGGGTGCATGCCGCCGGTTTTCAGGGCGGGATCACTTGTCGACAAGGCTCCACCGGAAATCGGCCCGGGGACGCTTCTTCGCAACTATATGGATGGTCTCCTCGATGAGGCGCTTCGCCCCGACACGGGTGCCACCAAGCCTCCCTCCGCCAAGGCCAACCAACATCGCCATTGGATTGCCGGGTTGTCCACTCCGAAGGATGCCACGGCCATACCCACGGTTGACTATACACCGATGCTGCCACCCCTCCGGAACTGGAAGCGCCCCCTTGCCGCCCAGCTGGAGGCTTCCCACCGGCTTTGTTTTCAACTGGTCGAGCCGTCGGATGATGATGGCCCCTGGTTGTTGTCCCCGCTGCTTCAGGACATGAGGGATCTCAGTCACTACATTGACCTGGGAACAGCATGGAAGAGGAAGGAACTCCGTTCCGGCTTGCTGGTGGAACTGGCGCACGCAGCTGGTGTCTATCCGGACCTTTCCAAGGCCCTCAAGGGGGAAGTCCCCGATGTCCTGGAGTTGGATGGGGAGCAGGCGCTCGCCTTCCTTTCCGACTGGGCGGCGACTCTTGAACAGGCCGGGTTTCGCGTGTTGCTTCCCTCGTGGTGGACGCGCACGGGCACCAAGCAGCGAATGGTCGCCCGCGGAAAGGCAAAAGCCAGCAGCGCGGCCAGCAGGGGGATCATCAACATGGATACGCTGGTGGATTTTTCCTGGGAGATCGCCATTGGCGACCACACCCTGACACTGAAGGAACTGCGCGACCTGGCGAGGGCGAAGTCACCACTCATGAGGATCAGGGGCCAATGGGTGCACGTGAGCGTCGACCAAATTCAGCAGGCACTCAAGTACTGGGAACAGAACAGCAAGGGGACCCAGCTCACTCTTGGGGAAATCATGCGTCTATCCATCGGCCTGAGCGAAAGCCCGTTGGGTGCCGATGTACCGATCACGGAGATCAAGGGAAGCGGGAAGCTCGGTTCCCTCCTCAGAAATTTCTCCGACGCATCGAAGCTGAAGGACATTCCGCCGCCCTCAAGGTTCACGGCAACCCTCCGGCCCTACCAGCAGCGTGGATATACATGGCTCCGTTTTCTCCAGAACCTGGGTCTGGGTGCCTGCCTGGCCGACGACATGGGGCTGGGGAAAACCGTCCAGGCACTTGCCATGATCCAGAAGGATCGTGAGGAGGGCGCCAGCGGCCCGGTCCTGCTGGTCTGCCCGACATCCGTCATGGGAAACTGGCAGCGGGAAACGGAACGATTCGCACCGGGATTGAAGCTGGCCATTCACCACGGTCCGACACGGGCAAAGTCAGCAATCACACTAAAAAAACTGATTCGCGACAACGACATTCTCATTACCACCTACCCCCTTCTCCAACGCGACCAGCAACTATTGACGGAGGTTGACTGGCGGGGCGTGGTGCTTGACGAGGCGCAATACATCAAGAACCACAATACCCGGCAGGCGAAGTCTGCAAGGAGCCTCACTGCGAACTGGCGCATCGCCCTTTCCGGTACGCCCGTGGAAAACAATGTGGGGGAATTGTGGTCGATCATGGAATTCCTCAATCCGGGCATGCTGGGAACGCAGGCAGCCTTTGACAGGAACTTTATCAAGCCCATCCAGCGCGAGAGCAACGACTATACAGTGGAAAAGTTGCGCCGCGCCACCGGTCCCTTTGTTCTTCGGCGACTAAAGACGGACAAATCCATCATCAGTGATCTTCCCGACAAGGTTGACAATGTGGTCTATTGCCAGCTGACCCGCGAGCAGGGATCCCTCTATGCAGCGGCCATTGCTGAAGCGGAGGAAAACCTGGAAAGCGATGAGGACGGCATCAAGCGCAAGGGGGTCATCCTGGGGCTCCTTTCACGCCTCAAACAGATCTGCAATCATCCCGCGCAATTTCTCGGCGATGCGTCCACCGTTGAGGGTCGATCTGGGAAACTCACCCGGTTTGGGGAAATGCTGGAGGAGGTTATCCATGGGGGGGAACACGCCCTTGTCTTTACACAGTTTACGGAGATGGGAGACATCCTGAAGCCGTATATCGAGGAGCGCTTCGGGCGCGAGGTCTTCTTCCTCAAGGGAGCCGTGTCACGGAAGCAAAGGGATGAGATGGTGAGGCGTTTTCAGGAGGACGCCGATGCGCCGCCGGTTTTTCTCCTTTCGCTCAGGGCGGGGGGAACGGGCCTCAATCTGACCCGCGCCAGCCATGTCTTTCACTTCGACCGGTGGTGGAATCCCGCCGTGGAAAACCAGGCCACCGATCGCGCTTTTCGTATTGGCCAGACCCGGAATGTCCAGGTGCACAAGTTTGTCTGCATGGGAACCCTGGAGGAACGTATTGACGAAATGATCACCGCCAAGGCGGAGCTGGCCGACAAGATCGTCGGGTCGGGGGAAGGTTGGATCACGGAAATGAGCAATACGGAGATCAGAAAACTGGTCGCCCTGGGCAAGGACGCCGTCCTTG
This sequence comes from Candidatus Sumerlaeia bacterium, assembly GCA_020831705.1. Lineage (GTDB taxonomy): Bacteria > Sumerlaeota > Sumerlaeia > SLMS01 > SLMS01 > JAFIGB01. The sequence continues at coordinate 2,524 of JAFIGB010000261.1, forward strand.
ACAACGGAGGAGCTTGACCATGGCACGTCGATTTGGATCCGGATTCCGAAGTGGTGGGTACTACGACCGTTTTCCCGCACCCAGCAAGCCAATCGAAGTGGAGGGCGGTGGGATCAAGGCACGCTCCAAGCGGGGGGAATTCGTCACCTCCTGGTGGGGCAAACGCTGGGTGGAAGTCATCCACAAATTCCTCGATTCGGGACGTCTATCACGGGGGCGTACCTACGCACGCAAGGGGCAGGTTACAAATCTTGACATCATGCCCGGAGAAATCAGGGCCAAGGTGCAGGGATCGAGAAAGAAACCGTATGATGTGACGATCACCCTTGATGTCCTTGAGGAGTCGAAGTGGAAGGAGGTTGCCGCCCTTTTTTCGAAAGACGCCTCCCTGACGGCGATGCTGCTCAATGGACAACTCCCCCAGGAGGCGGACACACTTTTCGAGAAGTTGAAGGTGTCCATCATCCCGGCGACGAAGCACCAGATTGAACTGGACTGCACGTGCCCCGACTGGTCGACCCCCTGCAAGCACTCAGCAGCGGTGATTTACCTTGTTGGGGAGGAACTCGACCGCGACCCCTTCCTGCTCTTTTTACTCCGTGGAAAATCACGGGATGAATTTATGGAGATGCTGGGAACCGGCGGAGGTGCCGATGAGCAGGCCGAGGAAGGGCTTCCGCTGCCGATGGAGCACAATGAATTCTGGGCGCCCTTCGACCCCCTGGCCCAACAAAAGTTCTCCTTTGAGGAACCAAGGATGGACGCCGTACTTGTCCGTCGCCTTGGGCCTTTTCCGTTCTGGCAGGGCGAGGGCCCCTTCCTGGAGACAATGGAAACCCTCTATCGCCAGGGGGTGCGCCATGCCGGAGGAAGATATTTCAACGAGAACGATGAGGACCAATCGGATACGTCTTGACGGGCGCCTTCCCGTTTGCAGATTTGACCGGAAAGGCCCAAAGGCAGTATTCCCAGCATGCATTCATTTTCCCAAATCCCCTTCCTTCTCACCATCATGATTGCCGCCGGCAATGCGCCGGCCATTGTGATCAATGAGTTCATGGCATCGAATGGGAACACCATTTCCGCAGCAGATGGGGAGTACCACGACTGGATAGAATTATATAACAATACCGATGAAGCCGTAAATCTTGAGGGCTGGTTCCTGAGTGACACGGACAACAATCCCACCCGCTGGCAATTTCCGCCTGTCATCATTGAGCCATCGGGCTTCCTGCTGGTTTGGGCATCCGGGTTGGATCATCAGGACGGGGTGGAACTCCACACAGACTTCAGAATCTCCTCCAGTGGGGAACCCCTCCTTCTGGTGGCTCCCGATGGGGAAACGATCCACGACCGCATTGAAGCCACGGAACTTGGTCGCGACATCTCCCTGGGGCGGGCGCCGGACGGTTCCTCCCAGCTGCGGTTCTTCAAGGATCCAACTCCGGGTGCCGCGAATTCTGACGAGGGGTACCTGGGCATCCTTCCCCAACCAACGCTTTCGGTTGCACCCGGTATCTATTCCGAGGAGCAGGAACTGGAGATCTTTCATTCCCGCCCCGGTGTTCGCCTCTTCTATACGATCGATGGGACCGTCCCTGATGCCACCTCCCCGGAGTATACCGGCCCCATATTGCTTGGGGATCGATCGGATGACGAAAACGACATTTCCCTGATCAGAACGAACCTGATTCAGGAACCCGACGTCCTGGCTCACAGGGATCCGGAGGGAAAGATTACCAAGGGAACGACCCTCCGTGTAAGCGCCCACCACCTCGACTATATCATGAGCGACCCCGTCACGGCAAGTTACTTCATTTTTCCCGAGGGTGTGGATCGCTATCACATTCCCATCATCTCCATGACCACCGATCCGGACAACTTCTTCGGTCATGAACGGGGCATCTATGTTGCCGGTATCAACGGTGAAGAGGACAATTTCTGGGTCGGAAATTACACGGAGCGGGGAATCGACTGGGAGCGTCCCATCAGCATGGAGCTCTTTAACCTGGACGGTGGCCTGGAATTCCAGCAGGATCTTGGCGCCCGCATTCACGGTGGTTACTCCAGACGCATGCCGCAAAAGACGCTCCGTCTATACGCACGGAATCGCTACGGAAATGACACCGTCAATTATCCCCTGTTTCCAAACAGGGAAGATACCCATTATAGACGTTTCCTTCTGAGAAACTCAGGAAACGACTGGGTGGAAACCCACATCCGCGACGCCACCGTCCACCAGGTTGTCGCCCACATGGGATTTGCCACCCAGGATTACCAGCCCGTTATCATGTTCCTGAACGGTGAGTACTGGGGTATTCACAACATGCGGGAGCGAATGGATGCCCATTACCTGGCGCGCCGGAAAGGGGTCGATCCCGATGAGGTGGACATCCTGACATGGCACCGAGATGTCAAGCAGGGCGAGGCAACCCACTACCAGGCACTTCTCGATTTTCTTGATGAGGAGGATCTCTCCATACCGGAAAACATGGCCCACGTACGCACGATGATGGACGTGGAAAATTTCCTCAACTACTACATCGCCCAGATCTATCACGGCAATCGCGACTGGCCCCACAACAATATCGATTACTGGCGGTTGCGAGTTCCCCATGATCCTGCAATGCCTCCCGGACATGATGGGCGATGGCGCTGGCTGCATTATGACGTGGATCAGTCGTATGGTTTCGTTCGGGGTCACACTTTCAATGCCATTGCCTGGGTGACTTCGCGCCTTAATGGGATATACAACAACGTCTGGCCCAACAGGGTCCTTCGTGCCCTCCTGCAAAATCCCGATTTTGAAATACAATTCATCAACACCATGGCCGACCACCTCAACACGACCTTTACAACGGATCGTGTCCGCGGATTTATCGATGAAATTGCGGGGAACATGGAACCCCTCATGCCGGAACACCTGGCACGCTGGCGCCCTCAACACTCCATGAACAACTGGAACAGTTATGTGGCGAAGATGTATAACTTCGCCAACGGGCGACCCAATTCCATGCGTACGCATATCAGGAATCATTTTGGAATTTCCGGCAACATCAACCTCACGGTCTCCACCAATCATGGACTCGACGCAGGCCGCATCCGAGTCAACAGCATCCTCATAGATGGCAACACCCCCGGGGTTCCAGAAGACCCCACGGAATGGACCGGTGTCTATTTCGCAGGAGTTCCCCTTCCGATCACCGCAATTCCCGCCGATGGGTATCGCTTCGTGGAATGGCGCTCGGTCTCCGGGGAAACGGAGGATGTCCTTTCCACGAGCAGGCAATTCCAGCTCGATGCAGACGAGCACATCCATGTCATGGCGATCTTCGAGGAGGCAGATACAAACCACCCGATTCATTACTGGAGCTTCAACAACCCGGACCACCCCATGGAGCCCGTATATACAGCGGGCTGGGGAAGGCTGGACTTTTCCCTCACCGACGAGTCCGAACTCCTCATGGAAAAGGGATCAGGATTCAGAGGAACGAATTCGATTTTTGACTTCCCCGCTGGCAACCACCTGCGATTCAACAATCCCATGGGGTCGGAATTGACCCTCCGAATACCAACCAGCGGGTTTGAAGCAGTCACCGTGAGCTACGAAACCCGGCGCTCCGGGCAGGGACCGGGTACGCAACGAATCGCCTATTCCATCGATGGAACGACTTTCCATTACTTTACAAGCCGGGAGGTCAGGAACGACACCCCTGAGGTTGTCAAACTGGACTTCCGGGATCTCCCCGCGGCAGACAACAATCAGAACTTTTCCCTGCGTATATACTTCGAGGAGAATGGTGGTGGTCAGGCGGGGAACCATCGATTTGACAACCTCGTCGTTTCCGGCTATAAGCACGATACAACACCATCCCCCCCAGCTCCCCACCATTCAATTCCCGATGTGATCATGGTAGCCGGCGGGGAACCGAAACTCCTGCCACGGGACTACCCCCATGAGGCTTCCGGGCAGGGCAATCTTTCGCTGCTCGCAGGATTCCCCCATCTGGTTTCAAGTGAGGTTGCTTCCGAAAACATTCGCCTGACTCCCCTTGCGCAGGGGGAATCAACGATCACGGCAACAAGGACATTCCCTTCGGGTGCCCAGTCATCGAGCTATTTCCGTGTCTTTACATACCCAGCGCCTCATCCGCTCGTGGAATCGCCCTGCTATATGACGGAATGGGACGCCGGACGCTCCGAGATGTCCTTCCCCCACTCCATGATATTCCTTCAATCCGCCATGTCAGACCCCGGCCTGACCGCTCCCCTGCCGTTCGCCTACCGTATCCCCCGGGAGGATATACACCCCGACGACCTTGACTCCTCCGCCTTCCCCTATGCATTGACCCGGCGTACACGTATCAACGCCCTGGGAACCGGCGGGATTTCGTTCATCAACACAGGGAGGGGAAGGGATGTTGGTGGTGCCCTTCTCGCCATCGACACACGCGGTGTGTCGCGACCAACTGTTTCCTGGGATGCCGGGACAATCCAACAAAATGAACGTCTATACGGTCTCACCCTTCAATATCGTCTTGGCATCGAGGGCGACTTCATCACCCTGCCCACAACGACCTACATTGCCGGTCAGGATGGTGACCTCCAAGCCTTTGGCCCGATCGACCTGCCCGAGGAGGCACGGGAGCACCCGAACGTCCAATTGCTCTGGCGCTACCACCACGTTGAGGGCTCAAGCGGTCCACGCTCGGAAATTCGACTCGACAACATTCGTGTCGGTGACCCCGCCCATTTCCGTGTTGGCTGGTACCTCTACTGATACCGCGTTCATTGCCTGCCCTCCGACGCCCCCTTATTGACAACAAATTATCAACAACACGTTTCGCCCTGCTGCATTGACGGAAATTGGCTTGTCAACTCGGGGGGTAATATTGACGCTAACTCTTGGGATGCCCTCCACGAAACTTGGGCACGCATTCATGCGAAGTTGCCAAACCAAGACGACAATCCAATGATGCCATCTGCCTTCAGCGATGTTGATTCTTCCATGACGGAGAAGAATCGTGAAGGGAATATTGAATTCGCCTTTCTTGGTTGTCTTCTGCTTGAACGGGACGCGGCGGGATCCCCGGCCATTGCCCGGGCCCTCCGTGAACTGGCCCATCATGCCCGCGGGGACGAGGCGGCCATCTTCTCCCTGTACGGCGGGCGGCTTGAGAGAAAATTTTCCTCCAACAAATCACCCGGGGCCTTTCAGGTCGGTAACCTTCCCACGGAAGTGGTCGATTCCCTTGCCAATGGGGAGGATCAAATCTTCCCGGGCAGCAACGCGTGTGACCTTGGCCCCGCTCTCCTTCTCCCCCTCCAACCCGCCATGGGGAGCGAAGTCCTCGGTATATTCTGCAGGCCGGGGGCGCCCCCCTGGTCCCCCCAACAGATTGACCTCCTGCGTATCGCCTCCACTGTACTCGCTCATGCCCTCGTTCGCGTGACCCAGGCATCTCCCGCCGGCAGTGACCCTTCTGTCTATACATTGGAAGTCATCCTCCCCAACAGCCTGGGCCTGGTTCCAGCTGTGACCGATTTTTTGGTGGACCATGCCACTGCAAGTCTCACCGATGGGGATGGCGGTGTGGGTCTGAAACTCGGGCTAGTGGAGCTGGTCAACAATGCCATCGAGCATGGCAACCTCGGCATTACTTCACAGGAAAAAGAAAAGGCCCTTGAGACCCCCGGGGCCTACGACGCCCTCATTCGATCCCGAATGGACGAGCAGCACCGAGCCATGCGGCTCGTCAGGATCCGAATGACCTGCAGTCCGTCCGCCGTGGAATGGACCGTGGAGGATGAGGGCGGTGGTTTTGACGCCAAGGCGGCACTGAAACAATACTCCACAGACATGCCCAACCTGATGAATCTCAGTGGCCGGGGAATCTTCCTTTGCTGGAACTATTTCGATGAACTGGAATATCTCGGGAAGGGGAACCGGGTCCGGGCGGTGAAACACATCACCCATTGACGGCCCTGTACCTCTTTATAGACGCCGATCACAAGGAAGCCCGGGTGAACATTCACCCGGGCATCCTGTTTTTCATCCATTCAGGGGCTGCATCAACGAACCAGCAGCGGCGCAATCACCAGGCTGACAATACCCATGACGTTGATGAGGATGTTCATCGACGGCCCGGAGGTGTCCTTGAGCGGATCACCAACGGTGTCGCCAACAACGGTGGCCTTGTGGGCTTCCGATCCCTTGCCACCAAAGTTGCCGCGTTCGATGAACTTCTTCGCGTTGTCCCAGGCACCGCCGGCGTTGGACATCAGGAGGGCGAGGGAAACACAACCCAGAAGCGCACCCGCCAGCATCCCGCCAAGGGGTTCCGCACCAAGACCGAAGCCAATAACCAGCGGCGTGAAGACGGCAATCGAACCGGGAAGCATCATCTTCTTCAGGGCGGCCGTCGTGGCGATGTCTATACAACGGTCGGTGTCCGGTTCGCCGGTCCCCTCCATGAGACCGGGAATCTCGCGGAACTGGCGGCGAATCTCATTCACCATGGTGAAGGCCGCGTCACCCACGGCGGTCATTGTAATGGAGGCAACCACGTAGGGAATCAACACACCGATGAACATCCCCGCAAGGACGTCGGCATCGCTCAGGGAAAGAGCAAAACCGTCTATCTTGAGTGAGACGGTCTCCACGTAGGCGGCGATGATGGCAAGGGCGGCGAGGGCGGCTGCCCCGATGGCGAAGCCCTTGCCGATGGCGGCCGTTGTGTTGCCAAGCTCGTCCAGGGAATCGGTGATTTCCCGCGTTTCCGGTCCCATGCCACCCATTTCCGCGATGCCACCGGCGTTGTCCGCAACCGGTCCGTAGGCATCAATCGCCATGGTAATACCAATGGTGGCAAGCATGCCGACCGCGCCAATTCCAACGCCGTATAGACCGCCAAGAGTGCTGCACATGAGGATGATCGCAGCGATGGTACCAAGGGGAACGGCAACGGACATCTGTCCGACCGCCAGGCCCTTGATGATGACGGTCGCCACCCCGGTTTCCGCCGACTTGGCAATTTGTTCCACCGGCTTGCCTGCGGTGAAGTACTCCGTGATCAACCCGATGACAATTCCGCCCGCCGCGCCACCAACCACGCAAAGCCACAGGTTCACCGTGACGCCCTGCTGGGCGATGACAAAGTAGGCCGCTGCCATGAAAAGAAAGGTCGAGCCGATGGTGCCGATACGGAGGACAACAACGGGGGCGCTTTGCGAGAAGATTTTGACGAGGAGCACACCGATGAGCGAGCAGATCATCCCCGCGGAGACGAGAAGGAGGGGCAACCGGGTCAGGAGCGCCCGGGCGTCATCCCCGTCCACCACCCCCGTCAGCTCCAAAGCGGCAGCGGTCGAAAGGGCCATGGCAATGGCCATGGTGGCGATCATCGAGTTGCAGTAGGATTCGAAGATATCCGACCCCATCCCGGCAACGTCGCCTACGTTGTCACCAACATTGTCAGCAATAACACCGGGGTTGCGGGGATCGTCCTCGGGAATTCCTGCCTCCACCTTGCCGACCAGGTCGGCGCCAACATCCGCAGTCTTGGTGAAGATACCGCCACCAACACGGGCGAAGAGGGCGACAACCGAGGCACCCATGGCAAATCCGTGGATGTGATGGACGTCCTCCTTGGTACCGCCAAAGAGGATGTAGCTGAGGCCGATGCCGATGAGACCAAGTGCGGCAAGGGTCAACCCCATGACCGCGCCGCCAAAGAAGGCGACGGTGAGGGCGGTCGGCGCGCCCTTGTCACGGGCGGCGATGGCCGTGCGGACATTCGCCCGGGTTGCGGAGTACATGCCAATAAACCCGGCCACCGAGGAGAAGACCGCGCCGCCGAGGAAGCAGACCATCGTCTTCCAGCCAAGTTCGGGAGTGAAGAGGGTGACGGGAGCAAGAACGACGATAAAGATCGCCATGAGGGAGTACTCGCGACGCATGAAGACCGCGGCACCCCGCTGAATTTTCCGGGTAATGTCGGCGACTTTTCCTTCGCCCGCCGGATAACTGGAAATGATCCCATGAAGGATGAAGGCAACAACGAGTCCGAGCAGACCAATAAGAGGGGGTAAATAAATCATGGGGCGAAGTGGAGCTCCCTGTGGTTGGAAATAACGGCCCAATCAGTGGGGCCAGGATGTCATGAACCCTCCC
>JAFIGB010000262.1 GCA_020831705.1 Candidatus Sumerlaeia bacterium
CGGGGCGGTTGCGGGAGACCTCAATGCCACCGAGATCACCGGCCGCAGCGGCTTCGGTTTCGTAGTTTGTATAGGTCAGGCGTGTGGGCGAGAAGAGGTGGGCGCCGCGGGGGTTGAAGCCGATGTGACCATCGGGGCCGATACCGCCGAGGAAGAAGCCGATGCCTCCCTTTTCGCGGATTTTCTCTTCGTAGTCGGAACAGAACTGGTCGACGGAAAGGATGACCCTTGCCTGAAGTTCCTCCAGCTTGGTGTGCGGATTGCGCGAACGCAGGCTGAGGTCGACACGGCCATCGGGAAATACGGTGTCGATGCTTTCCCCGGCGGGGATGCCGATGGTGGTCGGGTCGATGAGAAGGGACTTCTTGGGGTCGAGACCAAAGCCGCGAATGTAGTGCTTGTTGACGTAGTAGTAGAAGCTGTTCCGTTGGGTGGGATCGATGGGATAGAATTCGTCGATCTGAACGAAATGAAGACCACGGAGATCGGGCTTCTTCGTTCCCTCAAGGCCAACGAGGGCGAGCTCGCCCTGAATGTCCTTCTTGTCCCAGTCGTTGAGAAAGCGACGGGTCCACTTGATGAAGTATTCGGGTGTCTTGCCGGTGGGAAGGCTGATGACACCGTTGGGGTTTTGCTGGGCCCACTCAAGAAATCGCAGGGCTGTAAGACGACCGAGGCTGGGGAAGTTGGCGACCTCGATGACGCTGATTTTTTCCGTCGGTGTATAGCGTGCCTGGCGGCCGGACTGCTCCAGGTAATACTGCTCAACTCCGGAGGGAAGTTTCGCGGCATTGGAGACTGCTGCGGTCTCTTTTTTCTTCTGTGCTTCTTTCTTGGGGCTCATCAAGTCTACCTCATTGATTGGAGAGAAATCTGGGACTTCGTCAATCTGTCGTTGGCATCCTGGCCACGGTTGCCCTCCCGACGCAAGGGCTTTTTTTGATTAAAGACAGAAAAGGGTGTCAAACCAGTTCCCCGAACCCTTCTTTGCGTCGCTAATTGTTGGAAGTGTCCCGTTGGACCGTCACCTTGTTGCCATGTTTTCCGTGATAGAGGCTGAAGTGGGGGTTTGATCGTTAAAGTTTTGAAAAAAGTCGGATGGAATCAGGGGGTGATCCGCCATCCCGACTTTTGGCTTATTTAATGGATGTGGGCCTCCAAGGGGCTTTTTTCCCTCGCCCACAACTGGCCAACAAACCACATTCCCCCTGCGCCAACTTCGTTGATGCGTCAATCCCCGTAAGGTTTTCATACCAGCCATGCCCAGAACAGTTGTCACCGGAGGTGCCGGATTTTTGGGAAGCCACCTCTGCGAGGAGCTTCTTGCCCTCGGCCACGAAGTCATTTGCATCGACAACCTTTCCACCGGCGACACCCTGAACGTGGCGCACTTGACGGGTGAGAACTTTACTTTCATTCGTCAGGATGTCACCAATTTCGTCACGATCCCCGGCGAGGTCGATTATATCCTTCACTTTGCCTCCCCGGCAAGCCCGGTGGATTACTTGGAGCGCCCGATTCCAACCCTCAAGGTTGGTTCTCTTGGAACGCACAATACCCTTGGTCTGGCGAAGGACAAGGGGGCCCGGTTTCTGCTGGCCTCGACCAGTGAAGTCTACGGCGACCCGCTGGTTCACCCTCAAACGGAGGACTACTGGGGAAACGTCAATCCCATCGGCCCCCGTGGTGTCTATGATGAGGCGAAGCGTTTTGCCGAAGCCATGACCATGGCCTATAATCGGTTCCATGGTGTGGAGACACGGATTGTCCGAATTTTCAACACCTACGGTCCGCGGATGCGCCTCAATGATGGGCGGGTTGTTCCCAACTTCATCAAGCAGGCACTTCGGGGGGAACCGATCACGGTATATGGGGACGGATCCCAGACGAGGAGTTTCTGCTACGTCGACGATCTTGTCCGTGGAATCCTCGCCCTCCTTTTCAGTGACCTTGACCAACCCTGCAATATCGGGAACCCCAATGAGATGACAATTCTGGAGTTTGCCGAGGCGATCATTCGTTTCTCGAATTCGAAGAGCAAGATTGTCTATGAGGATCTCCCCGAAGACGACCCCAAGCAGCGCAAGCCGGATATCTCCCGGGCCAAGTCGCTACTCAACTGGGAACCCTCAATTTATCTGGACGAGGGGATCAAGAAGACGACGGCCTACTTCAAGGACCGCGTTTGAATTCCTCCTTTCTGTGTCTGCATTCATTAAGGAATAAAAATTCCCCCCGCTTCCGTTGACTGGATGGCGGGGGGTCTCTTTTTTTGTGTCCTGCAGGTTGTCGAAGTTGTCGTCGACGCTCCGGGGTTATTCCCTCAGGAAAGTCCACTCGGTGTATAGCTTTTCGGAAAGCTCGGCGATGACATTGACGGGAACGGAATCACCGTCATTTGCCTCGGTCATAATGGTCAGGTAGTAGTTTCCAACGTGGGTGGAAACAATGCCCGTGTCGTGGCGGTGTCCGGTGATGGAACCGGTCTTGTGGTAGACGAGGGTGCCCTGGGGGAGGCGTGCGGGGATCATGGTGCGATGTTGCTGGCCCCCGAGGATTTCCCGCATTTCCGCACAGGAGATGGAGCTGGCTGCCTGGTTGAGCTGGATGGCACGGGCGATATTCGTGAGGTCACGGGGAGAGAGCTTGTTGGAAATGTCAAACCTGAAGGCGACGCCGTCCTCAAGGTTGCGCAGGATATACCCATCATTGGAGCCGAGATCACGCATGGTGCGGGTCACATAGGCGGAGGTGATGCGCTCCAGAAGCAGGTTGGTGGCAACATTGTCGCTGACCTGGATCATCTCGCGGATAAGGTCACGGACGGGAACCTGCTCCCCGATGCGCTCGCGGACAAATGCCCTCGGAGCGACTTCATAGGGGGAACCGTCGACGATGCTGTTGAACTGGGTGCGGACGGTGAGGGTCTGGTCGAGGGAAAGATACCCGGTTTCGGCGAGACGGAACGCGGCAACCATGACGGGAACCTTCATCGTGCTGGCAGCATGGAAAAGGCGATCGCCATTGTAGTTATATTCCAGGCTGTCATCCTTGAGACTGACGCCGATGGTGGCACCGTACTCCTTCTCAATGGCGGCAATGGCACGGGTTACCTCCCGCTCGAACCGGGAGAGATTTTCTGCCGGAACCCTCATGGGGTCGGCTTCTAGAGTCATGGGGTATTGTCTAGAACCACATGCCGAGACAATTGCGACAAGGGCCAGGATGATCAGATAGCGCATTCAATTCAGCTCCCGCTTAGAGTTGCGTGCAAGTGTGTGGGTAGTTCATGATGTCCTCAAGGGGGAAATCACGAGAAGGATGGAGATTTTTGGGGATGGAAATCTTCCGCATTTTGGTGCATGGTGGCCCTTGACCTCCGGAGGTGATTTCGGCCATCGTCCTGCTTCCCGCCGCGAAGTAAAATTGCGGTGGTCCTGAAAAATCAAACGATATGGTTGAAAGTGGTGTTTTGACGTGGGGCGGGTGGCAGGTGATTGACGGTGTTGGACTTTCGTCACACAGCTGCCATTTTTCAAGGATGTTGCAGGACGAGCATTCACCCCCCGGGGATATTGATAATGCGGCATTTAGGGGCCTTCCAACAGGATCTCAGTTATTTGGAAAAATTGCCTTGCTGGTGCCATGGAGCTTTTGATAATCCCACGTCTATTAACTCAGGTGAGCCACTCACCAACACCAGTTTCGACCTCAAATTTCTTCGAGTGTGCAAATGGCCTTGATGAATCCTGTTAGTTGGGAAAATGTGAAGAATCACGTGCGGGATTCCGTTGGGGAGGATCAGTATACCGCGTGGATGGCAGCCATGGAGTTGGAGGACTATGTGACCGAAAGTCGCGAGGTCACCATCGCCGTACCCTCCGAGACCCATCTGCGCTGGCTGAATCGGCGATATATCCCGCAGTTGCAGGAAGCATTCAGTGAGGAACTTGGTGTCAACGTGTCGGTCAGGTTGATCGTCGACTCCGTCGAGGCACCCGTCGCCCATGCCGGGAACGAGGTGGTTGCTTCGCGCCGTGGTGGCAGCAATTCCATCGACATCCCGGGTGTGGACCTCAATGGGGGCGCCACCCTGAATGGATCAGGCTTTGATGTCCAGCCAGCGGAAGTGGATCTCCGTCGTCATGGAGTGGAGCAACCCAGACTCAATTCCCGGTATATATTCAGCGAATTTGTCGTGGGTGAAAGCAACCGCTACGCCCACGCCGCGGGGCCCGCCCGCGCCGCCCCCCCCAGGCCGGGGGTGCAGCCCC
>JAFIGB010000280.1 GCA_020831705.1 Candidatus Sumerlaeia bacterium
CCCCGGGGCGCCCGGGGGGGTTGGTTCCGCTGGGGTTTAGGGGCGCTTAAATGGGGCGAAGGGACGGGGGTGGGGTTCAAGTCGACGGGGTGACCACTTCCGATGAAGACCAGACGGTCCTCCAGCATGGGCGCGATGAAATCAGCGGGCCGCATTCCGAAATCGTCCGGTGTATTGACATCCAGTGTAACCCTTGCGAGCCACTCCTGGGGGTCTTCGCCGTCCTGCCACCGGGGTACATGGGCGAGGACTTCATGGGCGCCGCGGGTCGGCCAGATTCCGATAAGTTCGTCCGGCCCGGTGGGGTTCATGTGGGTGGGGTCGTCCTCCCCGCTTCCGACGGGGGGGTATAGATTCCAGAAATGCATGGGGTATTGGCGGGGGAGGGCCACATTGCCTCCGGTGAAGAGCCCTGCCGCCCCGGCTCCAAGTCCCGGGATTGCCATTGAGGGGGTGAATCCGGTGGCGTATAGACGCGCCTGTTTTCCCGGAGGCGCCCATGCGGGGAGCGAGAAGGTGTCGATGCCCTCCCCCTTGGAACCAAGGCGCAGAAGTTCATTGGATCGGAGGATGGGCTCCTCGTCCGCACCGGTGACTTCTGTGGCGGCGAGGATCACATTGGCGTTTGCGGCAATGGCTGCGGCGAGGTATTCGGTGGCACCTGGATAGACAACGGGGAACGTCATGTCGATGGCGATGACCCGTGGTGCCTCATCGTCCGGGAGTGCAGCCAGCCCGGCGAGGAGTAGGGCCATGCGGGATGTCATTTCCGCCGGGTCCGTGGAGACTCGTGCCTCGACGGGGAAGATATTCGCGGGGTCCTCCCCGTGGGAGGCGAAAACAATACAGACGGGAATTTCCGGGTCGGTCGGATCCGCGTGGACAGGGGCGAGGGCCCGTGAAATCGCAACCATCTGGGAGCGCCATGCGTGCTCCCAGCTCGACAACCAGCCGACCAGGTATATAAAGCCAAGGAGGATGGCAACCAGCCAGGGAGTCCGGAAACGCCAGACACGCAATAACGGCGAGGAATTGCGCAGGCGTTTCATGGTGGGACTCCTTAGCTTTCGTCTGCTTCTGCTTTCGTAATATCACGCTCCGTTGACCGCTCGGTCACAAGGGAAACCAGCCAGGCAACTCCCATACAGATCAACATGCCCATGGGTGAATACCACGGCCAACTGATGGTGGCATATCCCCGGGGAATGAGCACGAAGATCAGGAGCGACATGAAGGTAAAAGCGAAGGCGATGCCTGCGATGACCTCCAGTGGATGACCCCGGCGTCTTAACAGCGCCCAGATGAAGGCGCCCAGGAGTGGTCCGCCCGTGAGGCCGCCGACGGTAAAGGCCAGATTGATCAGGAGGTCGTCGCCGCGGGCGAGCAGGGCCACCAGGGCCAGGACGATACCCGCTGCAATGGTCACAAAGCGTGATGCCCAAAGTTCCTGCTTCTCGGTCATCTGGGTTTTGCGCATGGGGCGGAACAGGTCCATCAGGGCAATGCTGGACATCGCCGACAGGGCGGAGGAAAGGCTCGACATCGCCGCCGCCAAAATACCCGCCACCAGGAATCCCTTCATCACCGGCGGAATCTGCTCCACGATGAAGATGGGGAATACGTAGTCGGTGTTGGGGGTGCCCATACCGGTCTCGGGATCAACCGTTGCAGGATCCCATGGCTGCAGGTGCTCAAAGGTGAAATCAACGGAAGCGTAGTAGGCGTAAACGGCCGAGCCCACCAGCAGGAAGAGGAGAAACTGGGGAACGATGAGCACGGCGCTCATGACGAGGGCCTTGCGGGCATCATTGACGGACTTGCAGCCAAGGAGGCGCTGGACATTGAGCTGGTTGAAACCGAAGGCAAACACGATCCCCACCGTGATGGGAACGATTCCCATGAACAGGTTGAACCGCCCTCCCGTGAGATTGAAGAAATTCGCCTTCAGAAGGGTGAAGAACCCAACCTGATCCACCGGAATCTCCTGGGCAGCAGCAACGGCGGAAGTCGACATCAGGCCGCTGTTCCACCACTCCATTGTGTGCCCGGCCAACTCCACCACCGCGGGCCAGCCCGTGGTGCCGTCGGCGGTCGTTACCATCGAGGTGGCGTAAAAGAGGGCAAAAAGCCCGCCGCCAACGAAGACGAAATACTGGACCATATCCGTCCAAACCACCGCCTTGATGCCCCCGATGGCTGTATAGAGAAGGGCAACCATGACGGCGACCATAATGGACATCCAAAGCTGCCAGCCGGGGAAGGAGGTCTGCATGATCAGTGTGATGGCGATGGAGGGAACAAGGACGCGAATGCCCTGGCCAAGGGAAAGGTCGGCAAGGCAAAGGGTCGCCGCACCCATCCGCGCGGGCTTCCCGAAGGCGCGGGTCAGCAACTGGTTCGGTGTATAGATATCACCATGAAAGAAATAGGGGACGATCCAGATGGCGATGATCAGGCGACCAAGCACGTAGCCCGTCGTGACCATCATAAAGAGCATATTGCCGCCAGCGAAGGAAAAGGATCCGTCCTCGGAAAGGAGGATGCCACCGATGGCGTAGGAGGGAACACCAATGAAGGTAAGAGCACTTGTTTCGGTCGCAACAATGGAAAAGCCAACCACCCACCAGGGAAGTTGCCGTCCGCCAAGGAAGAAGTCACGTTTGCTGGCCTGCCCCTTGGAGGCCCAGATGCCGATGGCCACAACGACGGCCATGTAGAGCAAAACAACAATCCAGTCGATCGCACCAAAGACGCTGGTGGTACCCAAATGGGAAATTGCGGGCATGAAGGTCCTCTCCTCAGATGTAAACTTGAAAATACCATGGACAACCTACAAGAACCCACCTTTGGACCGCTTGTCCGGGTGGTGCAACGGTTTCCTTGCCCTTTCCCACGGGCAGGATTGACGGAGGCAATCATCGTAATCTGGATGGCGCTCCGAAACCGAATACCTTGTTGGAAAACTCCTCTAGGCGAAGGTGCCCTCGGTTGCCATGGCTTGCCAGTTGGTCAACCAACCCTCCATGAGAAAATCAGGGCCATGGTGGGAAAGGGCCACATTGTGGAGATGCAGGGCGTCGGACATCATGGGAAATGGGGCGGGTGAGGCGGTGGGGCCAAGGTGCGGGGTGTGACTTCCACCGGCGATCTTTCCGGCCATCCAGCATTCGACCCGATCGGCCATTCCGTGGCGCAACAGGGCACCCGCAACACGGCGCCCCCCCTCGACATAAATCGACTGAATACCCAGATCGAAAAGGGACAGGGAAAGATCTGGAAGGGAAATACCAAATTTTCCGCGTTTGAGGGGAAGGACCTCCGCTCCTGTTTCCAGAAGCGCCGCCTGTTTCGCCCGATCGGAATCATCTGCACACACCACAAGAGGGGTACATCCGTCGCTGGGTTCCATGAACGGGGAATGGGGGGGGAGGCGAAGGTCGGTATCGAGGACGATCCGCCAGCGCTTGAGTCCCGCGGGTGGCTGGGCGGGGTCATTTTCGGGAAGGCGGGCAGTCAGGCGAGCCTGGTCGGTAATGACGGTGTTCACCCCGGCAAGGACGGCATCATGTCCTGCACGGCGGCGATGAACCTCCCCCCGGGCCAGTTCCCCGGTGATCCACTTCGAATCCCCGCTCGCCATGCTGGTGCATCCGTCCAGTGTCATGGCCCATTTAAGTGTCACCAGTGGTCTCTTGATTCCATGGTAAATATTGAAGGCCGCATTCAATTCGAGGGCCTTTTCCGTGAGGACGCCCACCCGGACATCCACTCCCGCCTCGCGTAACCGCTCCACTCCTCCCCGGGCTTTGATGTTGGGGTCCCGCTGGGCAATCACGACACGGGCAATTCCTCCGTTGAGGATGGCATCGCAACAGGGCGGGGTGCGTCCATGATGGTTACATGGTTCCAGATTCACATAAAGGCAGGCACCCTTGGCGTCCTTCCCCTTGGATGCGACGTCCTTGAGGGCCTCCACCTCGGCATGGGGAAGGCCGGCTCCATGGTGGAAACCTTCACCGAGGAGTTCTCCCCCGGGCGAAACCACAACCGAACCCACGGCGGGATTGGGACGACATTTTCCTGCTCCCATTGCTGCCAGTTCAATTGCCCGGGCCATCCATTTTTCATCCTGAAGATTCATGGGTCAAATTCAGACTCCTTAAAAAGTGCCGCCACCTGATTATCATCCAAGACACGAAACTCGCCCCGAGCCAAGGATAAATCGCGAAGTGACAACCCTCCCATGGAAACCCGATGGAGGCGGGCAACACGCGCACCGACCGCTTC
The DNA here is from genome assembly GCA_020831705.1 of Candidatus Sumerlaeia bacterium. Lineage (GTDB taxonomy): Bacteria > Sumerlaeota > Sumerlaeia > SLMS01 > SLMS01 > JAFIGB01. The sequence continues at coordinate 4,288 of JAFIGB010000280.1, forward strand.
CACCATGCGGCGAATCTGGCGATTCCGGCCCTCACGGAGGACGATCTCATACCGGTGCCCCTCACTTTTCCGGTGGCCGAGGTCCCTCACCTCACAGGGCAGGGTGCGCCCATCCTCGAGGTCGACACCTTGTCGAAGTGCCTCCAGCTGCCCCTGGGAAAGGAACATGTTTGTGGAAATTTCGTAGGTTTTTGCGATGTGATGGCGGGGGTGGACGAGTTTGTTGACCAACTCGCCGTCGGTCGTCAGAACCAACAGGCCGGTGGAAAGGAAATCGAGCCGCCCGGCGTAACGGAGTCGTGATGCGTGGCGCTTGAGCTTTTCGGGGAGGAGATCATAAACCGTGCGGCGGCCACGGTCGTCCGAGCTGGTCACCAGAACTTCCAGGGGTTTGTTGTGTGCCAGCGTGATGGTGGTGTTGGGTTCGGTGACCAGTTGGCCATCGACCATGACGGCGTCGTCGGCGGCAACCTGTCGACCGAGATCGGAGATCACCGATCCATTGACGGAAATCCGTCCCTGCCGAATCAATTCCTCCGCTTTTCTTCTGGAGGCAACGCCACATGCGGAGAGAAACTTCGCGATGCGCACCGTTGATGTGGGGGCTGGTTCCTGGTCAGTGGGTTCCAATCGGTGTTTTACTCGTCTTCCTGGGTATCCGAATCCTTTTCGCCGAGACGCTCCATTTCCCCCTGAAGGCGTCCAAGACGATATCGTAGCATGTCTATTTCCCGGTTGAGGCGTTCACGGCGCAAGTCCTCCCGCTCCGTTGAGTCGTGCATTTGCTCCCTCATGGCGGCGAGTTGTTCCCTGTAATACTCGCGGATGGACTCAAAATCTCCTGATTGCTCGTGATACTCGGCGAGTCTTTCATGGAAGCGTTGAAGGCGTGCCCTTGTCTGGGAAGGAAGGTCGTCCAGCCCGTCCTCCTTCAGTTCCTCCTCCATTTTTTTCAATCCCCTGCCGATTCCGTCCCAGAAGCGCTCGGTGAAGTCCTCCTTTTCGAGTTCGAGGAGTTCCCCCCTGATCTCCAGCATGCGGGCGTGACGTGCCTTCCTCCGTTGGTTATCGGCATCACGAAGACGTTCCTGATGTCTTTCGAGGCCTTCCTCCAGCTCGCGTATTCTCTGAATTTCCCGGCCCATTTCCCCCACAAACCGGGCAGTCCACCCGAAGGAATTGGGTGTGTTGCGCTCGGGCGCTCCACCCCGCTTCCATCCCCCACGTTGCGAGCGATCGGATTGCTCCATCCTGGGAGTTTCCCGGGATTTCGACTTCTCGTCATTGTCTGCTGCCACGGGCGTGACAGCAATGGCGAGCAGGAAAATGGGGCAAATGAGGTGACGGAGTATGGTCATCGGGTTAAATCCTCCACTTGCGATTGGGCAAAACTCCTGCCAGTGGGGGAAATGGAAAATAGGGGCGAATTGGTGGAACGGGATCAATTCAGCTGGGTTGTTTGTTCCAAAACGTACAATCGCCTCTGGACCAGTTTTGAAACCGTACACATCTTCAGGGGAAGGTCTCCGAGGGAGGGCTTCATGCTGATCAACTTCGGTGATGGGCCATCGTTGAGAAGGGACATGCAGGCTCCGAGGGAAAAAATGCTGTCACTGATGTCCGCCCATTTGAGCCCTTCCGCCAGGGTGATACCGGGGATCGGCCGGCGATCAAATCGCCGAAGGGGTGTGTGTGTCTTTTCCTCGATGTATTGACGAAGGCCCGGCACTCGGGATCCGCCACCGCTGATGAAATGGGCCCCGGGAAAAGTGCCGTCCTCCTTCCAGGCCTCCAGGGAGTATTCGAGGGAACGAACGGCGTAACGGGAAACCTGAAGGGCCATGCGCGTCAGGTCGAACTGGGGCGCACGCATGAAGTTTGTGGTGAGGGGAAGGGGTGTCGCCTCGGCAGGGAGAAAGAGTTTTCCCAATTCCCTCGCGAGTGCCGAAATGGCTTCCCGTGTCGGTGTGAACGACTCGAAGTAATATTTGTCATCCCTTGCCAATCCAACGGGGATGGAGTGGTGGATCGGTTTTCCGTCGGGCAGGATGGTTGAGTAGATGGTGCGGAGTTTGCCCACATCGCAGATGGTGAGTGGTGCTGGTGGTCGAAATTCCCAAACGGGACGAACGGCTGCGGTTACGGCTGTCTGTGCGGGGATCAGCCCCACATAATTGTCGCAACACTGGGAGATGACCTGATCGAGGGGGAGGAGGTCGGTGAGGCGAATGCGATTGATCGCCGTGCGGGATTCGTTTGTTTCGGGAACCGCGGTTTCCTCGATGAAGAGGGTGCTTGGGTAATCGAATGGATTGACGGGACGGTATTCCCTCAACAGGGAGAGGAGTCGATGATGGCGGGCCTTTTCGGAGTTTTCACCGGTTCTCTCGTGATGAAAAAGCTTCTCTGGCGCCAACACACCAATGACCGGAAGGCCGGGGCCGATTTCCCGGACGATGGAGGAAATGGCCTCGATGAGTGATTCCCGACGCTTATAGACGGAACTGTCCACGTCCATGAAGATGGGGTGATGCTTGCGCCGGTTCATTTCGTGGAATTCGGCCGAATCGCGGTGTGTGGCAGCGATGACCTCCACTTTGCCCTCTTTTTTTCGTGCGGAGACTCCGGAAATGGAATTCCCGTCGACATATACGGCGCAAATGCCGAGTTCCTTGTTCACGTGGTCTGCTGCCCCTTCTTGTTTATGCCCTGCCGGGCGGTGGTATTTGTGCATGCGGTTCGTGGGGCGAATGCAGGCCGCATACGAGATATTGGTGTCCCCGATTTGTTCCCTGACGACGGTGGGAATGCAAGAGCCCCTCTTCCTGCCACGTGCAAAGGGGGGATTGCGTGATCTGATGGCCCGGTACTCCCGACTTTTCGGAAAGTCGCCGGTTCAGTTGCCCGAGATCAAGTTTCCTGCCAGTTACAAAGCCTTTGAGATCAGGGAATCTTTCAAGAAACCTGTCAGCCAATTCCTCGCTCACCTCGTAGGCCTCCCCCGATATGCAGGGGCCAATGAAAACATGGATTCTTCCGGGGATGGCACCATGGGAAACCATGGATTCAATCCCCCTTGTCATAATGTCATCGAAACTTCCCCGCCATCCCGCATGGAGGCACCCAAGAATGCCCGCCTCCACATCGACAAGGGCAATGGGGAGGCAATCAGCGGTGCGAATGACCAGCCAGTCACCGGGCCTTGTGGAGACCAACCCGTCGCATTTCATCACCCGGACGAGATGGTTCCCCACCACTTCCTGGTCTGAATGGTCCACCACTCCAATGGTGGCCCCATGGACCTGGTTGGCGAAAACAAGGCGCTTGGGACGATCCCAGGGAAGCGATGATGTGAACAGATCCAGCAGCCGCTCCCCACCAACATGCCACGGAGTGCTGGTGGAATCATCAAAATCGCAGTTGGTGGAAAAGACGACACATCGACCATTAAGGATCGTTGATTCAGCAACAAAGGGGGGTGATTTTTCGACGATCAATGAACGAGATTCCCACGGGGCGAATGTTTTCATCCTCATCCAATCTTCCGCACCATGAAGGAAGCGATTGGCAAGGATGGCAACCGAATTTTGCAAGGGTCTACGGAGATTGGAGCCGTTCGAATCCACGAAGGTGCAAAACAACCCCGAAGGTGCAGGAGAGAATCACGGAAACCATTGCCTCCCCGGTTCGGAAAGGGCATGTTTTCCCATGGACGTTCAATAATGCTCGAACCATGGGGAACCACATATCTTGATGAAGCAGATACCCGTCCACAGGATGATCCTGGAAAAAGGGAAGGCGTTTGATCTGAGGTTGATGGCCGGGGAGCGGGGCCTGAACAACCAGATTACCATGGACCAACTCCATCGCCCCGGGCTGGCCTTCGCCGGCTTCCTTGATGTCTTCACCTTCGACAGGATTCAAATCCTCGGCAATACCGAAATCGGGTATCTGTCCAGTCTTGAACCGGGGGAACGGGTCAAGCGGATCAACGCAGTCCTCGAATTCGATATTCCCTGCATCATCCTTACCGCGGGCAATGAGGCCCCGGAGGAGATGATCCGCGTTGCGAACAAGAAAAATATCCCCCTGATTCGCACGAGTCACGAGACGACCAACTTCGTGGCGATGCTCAGTTTTTGGCTCCAACGGGAATTCGCGCCGACGATTAGCGTCCACGCCGTGCTCGTGGATGTCTTTGGCGTGGGCGTGTTGATGACGGGGGGAAGCGGGGTCGGCAAAAGCGAGTGCGGCCTTGAATTGATCGAGCGTGGGCACCGACTGGTCGCCGATGACATGGTTATCCTCAAGCGCCTTGGAAGCAACATCCTCATGGGAAGCTCCTCCAGCACGATCCAGCACCACATGGAGGTGCGTGGCTTGGGAATCATCGACGTCGAATTGCTCTTCGGCATCGGTTCCGTCCGCGAGGAGAAACGGATTTCGTTGGAGGTTCGTCTGGAGAAATGGACCGACGACTACGAGGTCGAGCGCCTCGGGATGGACACCCAGTACACGAACTACCTGGATGTTCCGATTCGCCAGTTCCATATTCCGGTGGAATCGGGGAGGAATGTGTCCATCCTCATTGAGGTCGCGGCGCTCCAGCATCGCATTTTCCAGCGTGGCAGGAACCCCGCCCAGGAGCTCAACGAGCGGTTGATCCAGGAAATGACCCGTTCCAGTCAGGGAATTTCGTCCTCCTCCCAGCTTGTGAAAAAGCTCATGGATGATCGTGGTCAATCCCCGGGTAAATAAGCTGGAATTTTCCTTGTAGAAAGGGCTCCCCGCCCAAATTCTTCCGTGTGGGCGTGGATGTCCGTTGCCCGCCAACCCACCTTTTTCTTAAATGAACCCCGGATTCCCCTCTCAACAGCGGGGAGCCGCCAGTCATGGATTTGCCGACCCTGCCCTGGAGGGCATTGAATGGGCGATTTCACGCCAACAGGCCGGAAAAAACCGCGCCGAATTCTGAAACGACTTCTCTACCTCCTGGGAATCCTGGCCGCCTTGCTGGTTGTTTTTCTGGTGGTGGCGTATTTCTTCCTGCGCTCGAATTTTTTCTGGCGCGAGGTCGTCGCCGACCGCTTCTTCGGTCCGTACTGGGAAACGGCCCTCACCTGGGAGGACTTCACCCCCCATGTCTATCCACCCGGCATCACTTTCCGAAATCTGGAGCTGCGCGAGCCGGGCGACAATGGGACGCTGGTCCTGCACATTGAGGAGTTTCGCGCCCTTGGTTCCTGGGCCACGCGCCCGGATTTAATCGATCTGGAGGAGGTTCGGCTCAACGGCCTCTTCGTCAACCTCATCAAATTCGAGGATGGCGAGACGAACCTGGATCGTGCCATCACGAGGCTTTTTGAAGGAATGCCACCGCGCAGGCCCAGCCCGACTGGTCGCGACCTTCCCCGTGATCGGGATCTGATCCCGGTCATTAACATCATGAAGTCTCATCTCGAGGGTTTTTCCCTTCGCTACGAGGACAGAACCACAGCCAACGGCAATCCGTTGATTGCGCATCTCATCGTGGCAGAACCGCTCGACCTTCGTCTCCAACCCAATGCAACGGGTTTCTCCCCCGGAAGGCTGGATGAATTCTTCGCCGTCAACGGCCATGGTCTTCTCAATGTGCACAACGGCGATCACACCATGGAATCGTCCGTCAAATTCGGAGTGGAGTCCCTGAATTTTGGAGACTTCCCCAATAATTCAGTTTCCTTCGATTTGGCCTTCACTCCCCGGGAGAAATCTTCGCCAAGATTTGCATTCGGAGCAACGACACCCCTTGAACGGGCGGGAATCCGCGCCATTGCCATTCCCTTTGAGGACCTTTACCTGGAGTTGGAGGGGGAGGGCGGGAAGAATCTGGTTTCCCTCAATAATGCTTCCTTCGACCCCCTGCGGGGAGCCCTGCGCGGGGATTTCCAGATGGATTTCTCGCTCCCGGAAATTTGGTCCTTTGTTGATGCCTACCTTGCAAATGGCATGACCCCGGAGGAAATTCACGAGTTTATTGGGCGGCCCAATCTTGATATGCTAGGTGGCATTCATGCACCGGTTTACATGGCCCTTGATTCCAGACTGGCAGTCGACGGCATCGCCCAATATGCAGCCGTTGATCCCGAGGAACGGATGCCGTTGCGCATCACCGCCGATGGGACAACGTCCCTCAATGATCTTTCCCCCGATCACTTTCCCGCATGGAGTGAACTTTGGGGAGCCGCCTGGGAGGCCGATCCCAAGTTGCCCAGAACCCTGGAGGCCCAGACGATCTGGGAAATTGATGCCTCGGAGTTGGATAATACTGCGGGGATCCTGATGGAACTGAACATCAATCCGACAGGGTGGGACGTCGACCGCCTTGGTGTCCGAATCGTTGTTTCCGAGAAGGATGACCAGTCGGTGAAGATGCGCTTTAATCCCTTCGATGATGATGCCATTTCCGTTTTGAAATCCCTGATGGATCCGGTGGAGCCCCTCGAAACGAGCTATCAATTTTTGGCGGACTACGAGAATCTGGTGCGGAGTTTCGGCGTCCCCCTGGCACGCATGATGACCGCTCTTGAGGAGATGAACCTCGAACCGGCTCGCATCAGCAAGTCCTTCAACGTCCGGGACCCCGATGCCATGCGGGCATTGATTGAACCCATCTTCGGCGGTGCGGAATCGGGCACCATCGGTTCCCTGTTTCTGGATATCATCCACGAAGGTGGCAATGCTCCGTTAAGTGTCACTTCCGGCTTTGAGTTTGAAGGCATTCGGATGACGGATCTCGAAGGGACGGTGGTTGTCAGTGGTGAGGCGGATTTGATTCAGTTCAACAGCAACCTGATTGTCACGGATCTGGATCTGCGCATGGAGCGCAAGGGTCAGCCCGGTGATATCGTCCCGCCGGTTCTTCAACTGGAACTTTCCCGCAGTGGCCTTGATGGCACTGCAGGTCCTCCCCCCCCCACGCAGATCAATCTGGAAACCGGGGTGGCACATTTTGACATCACTGCAAACACGATGAGCCGCGAGATCGTCGAGATTCTCCTGCGAGTCCAAAGCTTTAACATCTCGGAGCAGCTTTCCACGCCGTTTTACGCCAACCTTCTCGACCTGTTGGGCTTTACGCCGGGCGATCCGGAGGCGAGGGGGGAGGCGAAGTTTGCCCTTTCAGGGGATCTGGGACCGGTCTTTCGCATGGCCAGTCAGGTCAATCTCGACCACCTTCCCATTCGTGGGCTGCTCTTTTCCCAGGCGGCGGCCGCCGAGGCAGATACAGATCGGTTTCATGCTCGCTTGAGTCAGCAAATTGCCCTGGACCGTGAGAATCTCCTTCTCAAGCCCGAGCGATTCGAACTTCTCCTCTTCCTTCCAGAAGTGGAACGGGAATTTGCCTCCCTTCGCCTGCTTCCCGACGAGGACACCGCCCTGGATTACGTACGATTGGGCGAATTTGCCGACCAGGAAGTCACGCTCCTGACCGATCGAACGGTGGATGCGGATGTTCCCCAGCTGAGGCAGTTTGCTCACAACTTCCTCGAGCGCGCCCGGCGATTCCAACGGACGATTCAGCATGGTGGGGCAGATCTGGTCTTCGCCCTCCCGGAAACAGACTTGATGGCTTTTTCCCCGTTGTTTCATGATGCCGGCATCCCCCTTTCCTCCGGTCGTATAGATTTCGAGTTAACCACACGGGCCGAGCGGGGGGAGGATCTTCCTGCCACAAGCGCAAAGGGTCGGTTCCTTCTGGATAAGGTTCGGCTGGAAGGAATGGAGGAGGATCTGCCGGCTCTTACTGCATCCCTCGATCTCTGGCAGGTGGGCACGGTCATCACCCTATCTGATCTCTCCACCGAGATTCAGATGGACCCCAATTTCCCGCCCACACGCCTCGATTTCCGCGGTGAGGCCGATGTTGACACCCTCGCTTCTGATTGGAGCTTCAATCTTTCCCAGATCAACGCTTCTGTTCTCAGCCTCCTGCAACGTCTGGAGGACGGCGGCATTTCGGTTGCCGCACGCCTTCTGGATGCCATGCCCACCCAGCGGCTTACAGAGATTGCGGGAACGGATGGTTCCATCGGGCTTTCCCTCGATGGAACGACCTCCGCAGACGGGGAGGAAATTTTCCTCCGTGCCCTCCAGCATGGCAGGGGACTTTCCGTGCTGCCACGCTTCTTCAAGCCCATGTCCTTTGACCTGCTGACGGAAATCAGGCGCCTCCCCGAGGGCGTGGTCCGAATTGAGCGCCTTGATGGTGCTGTTCACGAGGAAGGGCTTGAAGCCCCCCTTATTACATCAAAGCTTGATCACCCGGTAGTCCTGGGTCCCCTTTCCCCGGTGATGGGCCAGGACGCACGCCTCACGGTGGAGGCGCGCAAGGATCTCGGAGATTTTGCCGGGCGCCTGCGGGAAATGCCCCTTCCCTTTTACGAACGCGCCATTGTCGGCGGGTTGGTGGAGGGCCGTGTGGAACTCGTCTTCCCGGGGGGATTGCTCAGCACCGACTTCGAGCGGGCGGAAATCGCCAATGATCTTTATCTCTCCATCAGCGATCTGGAACTCGAGGGTTGGCCGCACAAGTTTGAAAGTATCCTGACGGGTCGCATCGAGAAATCTGAGGAATCCATCAATCTTCCTTCCCTGGAAATCTCCACCCGGATTGGTGAGGAACCAACAGGAACCCTGAGAGCCACGGCGTCCTACCTCATCAAGGAGGAATCACTTACGGGGGTTGTTGATCTGATCAACCTGAACTCGGGAATGCTCGATCCCCTTCCCGAAAAGTTTGCCCGATGGACGCAACAGCCCGATGCCCGGGTCGATCTTCAGGCCCGGCTGGATTCGAAAATCAACGAAGGGTTGGGCAACCTTCAGTTGGCCATTCGTGCCCGGGAGATTGGCCTGCCTCCCGTGCAATTGGCTGACGGTACCAGCTTTATTCACCCACCCCTCCATTTGGATACGGATCTTCTCGGGAGCTACGACATGTCCTCCTCCCAGATCTCCCTCGATGGCTTTGAATTTTACCTCACGGGTGTCACACCCCAGACTGCTCCCCGGATGACCAGTCTCGACCGGGCATCAACGCCCCTGCTGACGATGAGCACGGAAGGGAAATTTGTCGTCGACATGGAAACCTGGGGGATTGGCGAGCAGCCCAGGGACGGGAACCGGTTGCGGGCCACGATGGGGCCCTTCGATGTGGAGGATTACGGCATCCTCATGCAGCAGTTGGCCGGATTGCCACTCATTCAGGGGAACATTTATGGGGACCTGATGATCGCTTCCCGGCAGGTTCAACAGGCAATTCGCAACGAACTCGTATTCACGCTTCATCTCAATGATGGCATCTGGGAGGGCCAACTTGGCCCTGAGCAGGTTGAGGCAAATATCGACCTCAGTGGTTGGGCGGAAGGTCGTCAGTTTGAAGTGGAAAATCTGGGGTTTCGGGTGATGTACCCCGGCCATCCCGACCAGACGGAGGACAACCTCCGTGCATCCGGGACTTATGACACCCAGGCGAATCGTCTTCGCATGCAGGTGGCCTCGGACCAGATTGCCGTGGACCGCGTGATTCGGTACGCGGGTGATGTGCAGACGGTCTTTTCCCAAATATATCCTGATGGAATTCCCCGGGAGGAACCGGAGGAATCCGCCACCTTCGTCCTTGAGAGCGCACCCACATCGAGCTTTTTGAAAACCCTGGATGGGGAACTTCTACTGAGCATCGACAACATGACCTTCCGGGAGATTAACTTCCCCCAAACCAGGGCGAAGGCGGTTTTTTCCGAGTCCAACCTCCGGTTGGAGGAACTCGTCTCACGCACGGCAAATTCGATGATTATGTTCAAGGGGGGCGTGGATCTCTCAGAGGGGGAAACGCCCTGGTATCTGGACCTCGACATCAGGAACCTTCAGACCACTCCATGGATTAATTCCTTCGGGCCCCAGTTGCTTCACGACCGGGTGAAGGGGCGCCTGACGGCAACGGCCAAGGTCACCGGGAAGGGATTCCTGACGGACGATCTCCGGGAAACGCTGGAGACCGACCTGAACATCAGGGTCCGCGAGGTTGCCGTGGATGTGCCCCAGTTGGAGGCAGTTCTTGGAGGGGAAGGTGACGTGGATGCGAACCTGCGGTTGTTGATCCGAAGGAATCGGGCCAGCTTCGACCTGCTAACCCCCTGGAACAAATGGCGGCATCTGGCCGTGCGTGGGAAAATGCGCAATGTCTTCGCTGGCGAGGGGGAAAATACGACCTATGAAACGGTGGCCCGCCTTGTCAGAACCACACCCGTTGGCCCTCCCGGAAGGACCATGGAATGGCGCGGTGGACAGGTTCCGTTCCGCCAGGAGGTGCTTGGTGTGACCGTTGAAGCCCGGGGAGTCATTCAAGAGGATAAAACGGAAGTCAAACTTCGCAACATCAGTTACTGAACTGGTCCTCAGGATTTCGTGGATTTCTTCCCCCCAAACAGGGGGGAAAATGATTGAGCGCAGGGGAGGGTGGGGGCATGAATCAAGGGGCTTGGCAGTTCCATGTCACCACCTTGTGCAGGGACTGTTGGGCTGAAAGTGTGTTGGAGTGGGGAGAGGGCCGTCATAATGGTCGGAAATGAAGACACTTCCGGTGGTTGGCTCGGGAAGCCTCATGCATGCAGCCACCGCTACTCAACTTGGGGATTTTGGCCCAATGGCTCTGAAACTTCGTGGATTATTACTGCTTTTCTTCATCGGCTCCCTGCTTGCACTGGGCAACGATGCAGTAAGGGCTGATGATATTATCTTCAGTGATGACTTCACCACCGTCGCCGACGGTGAACGCCCCCCCGTGGGGCGGTGGCAAACGATCGGGCCGACCGCTGGTCGATACTGGGTTGCCTCGGGGGGGCACCTTCAAAGTGGAAACCTGCTGAATCAGGCCCCCAGTTACGCCCTGATCAACATGGTTGGGTCCTCCGACTGGGAAAATGTCCGTGTCGGCGCCGATGTCACGATGCGTGAAGTGCGGGGAAGCGTGATCCTATCGGTCCGCGCCCGGGATGGAAGAAACCAATACAACGCCTATTTTGACATCAACATTGGTGGGGGTGGGGCGGTGGATCGTTCCGTCCGCATCATCAAGTTGGCCAATGGAATTCCCCAACCGCTCGCCACGCTCCCCGCGAGCGAAGGGAGCATCCTTCCTCCCTTTGAGCAAAGAGACAGGATGACCCGCCTTGAGTTCGAGGCCCGCG
>JAFIGB010000243.1 GCA_020831705.1 Candidatus Sumerlaeia bacterium
TCGACCAGAACCGGCTCACCCACACGATAGACAGCCCCATCGGGGGGCGATGCGGTCGAAGGCCCGAGAAACCCACTGGGAATACAGGTGGGCGTGGTGGCCTTGTCGAACGGGGTGGTCTGACCTGGCGCCATTGTCGCCGCCAGTGGCAGAAAAAGGGTAATGCCCAGAAGACGCATGGTAAAATTCATGGTCAATTCTCCTCTCCCTTTGCAACCCGGTAATGGATCCCCACTTCTTTTGGAAATCAGTTATCCGTGCCGGTCTTTGCCTTGAAAGTTTTGGTCATGTTGGCGGAGACGTCACCCAAAATCTCGATGCAGACTGAAAAAAGTGGGGGGACGGAAACGAGTTCGGAGGTTGTGGGATGCCAGCGGGCGGCCCGGATTGGGGGCGTTTACCTGATCTGGACGGGGAAAACAGGTGTTCCCGATTGGTCCCTGGAAACGAAAGGCAGCCTTGCGCCCGTGAATTGTGATGGGGTAGGGGATGATCAGGTTAAACTCCCGTGGAAACGGTGTCCTCATGCCCTGGAAGCCCAAGCGTTTTGCTCTTGTTGTTGTTGATCTGGTGCTCTTTTCGATCATCTGGCTGCTGGCCTATCTCCTGCGGTTTGTGGAGCAGGGCGGCATTCCCCACTCTCCCACGGCGGCGGGAGAGAATTACCATCTTCAGATGTGGCTCCTGCTCCCGTGGGTGGTTCTCACCCATGCGGGGCTATATTTCGCCTTCCATGTTTACCGGGGGATGATCCGCTATATCGGATCGACAGAGTTGCGCAACTTGGGGATGGCATGTGGCGCCCATTTGGTTCTCTGGATTTTGATTAATATGGTCCTCAGCGGCCAGGCCCAGTTCTTTGACCTTCCCCAGCGCCAGCGCATGGGCGAGGACGGTCTTGTCTATGAGGTCATGCGTATTCCCTGGGGGGTGCTGGTGACGTACGCCGCCCTGGGGTTCCTTGCCACGGCGGGGATTCGTTTCCTCCCGAGGCTCTATTTTGAATCCTCCCGCCGGGGCGGGGAAACGGAGGCACCGGCAACGCTGATTGCCGGAGCAAGCGACCTGGCGGACACGGTTCTCCGCGGCCTTGCCCGGCATGGTGGATCCGGGGACTTCCGCCCCATTTGTGCCGTCGCCGCCGATCCCTCCCGCGTGGGATTGCGCCTTCATGGCGTGCCGGTCGTGGGGACGCTCGACCATATTGCCGACATTATTGAACAGAACAAAATCGAACAGGTTCTCATCGCCCTGGAGGACCAGTCACCAGCCCAGTTGCGGAAATTGATTTCGGACTGCGAAAATGCCGGGGTGAAGTTTCATTTCGTCCCCTCCATGAGCGATATTGCCGACGGCAAGGTGGAGGTCTCCCAGGCGCGCCATGTCCAGATCGAGGATCTGCTCGGGCGGGAACCGGTGCGCATGGAACTCCCCGAGGATCGCAATTATATCCGTGGCAACGTGGTGCTGATCACGGGGGCGGGGGGATCGATCGGGTCGGAGCTTGCCCGCCAATGCGCCATCCATTCCCCGGGGCGCCTTCTCCTCCTTGGCAAGGGCGAAAACTCCATTTTTGACATTACAAACGAGCTGCGCCGCGCCCACCCCGGTCTGAACATCACCCCGCTTGTGGGGGACGTCCGCGATGCCTCGCGCATGGAAATTCTTTTCCGTGAATATCAACCGCAGATCATCTTCCACGCCGCCGCCCACAAGCATGTGCCGCTGATGGAGGATGCCCACGAGGAGGCAGCCGCCAACAATATCCTTGGCACGTGGGTCATGGCATCCCTTGCGGAGCGATATGGCTGCCGCAGCTTCACCCTTGTTTCCTCCGACAAGGCGGTGCGCCCCTCCAGTGTGATGGGTGCCACGAAGCGGTATGCGGAAACGGTGATTCGCTCGCTGGCGCGGGAAAGCAAGTGCTGCTTCCAGGCGGTGCGATTCGGAAATGTGCTGGGAAGCCGCGGATCGGTGATCCCCCTGTTCCGCGAGCAAATCCGCAACGGCGGGCCGGTAACAGTAACCCATCCCGACATGTTGCGCTACTTCATGACAATCCCCGAGGCCGTGGCGCTGACGGTTCAGGCGGGTGCCCGCTCGGTAAACGGCGGGCTTTACCTCCTTGACATGGGCGAACCGGTGCGCATTGCCGACCTTGCCCGGAACATGATCGCGCTTTCGGGGTTCCGTCCGGATGTCGATATCAAAATAGAATTTACCGGCGTTCGCCCCGGGGAGAAGTTGAAGGAGGAGCTCCTGACCGCCTCCGAGGAATGCGACCAGACCGAGGTGGAGAAGCTCTTCGAGGCGGCCCCCTCCCCCGCCCCTGATCTTGGGGAAATCGAGTCGGCAATCACGGTTCTTCGTGTTCTGGTGGCGCGTTGCGACCGTGCTGGCATCCGCCAATTTCTGTCCGACCGGATAACTGATTACGAATCAACCAGCACCGGGGAATATCCCACCCCGCTGTCGATGGAAACCCCGCTCCCGACATCGGGCGATCTGGCACCGCCGGCCGAGGAGGCCCCGGAGCAGGAACACCACACACCACCGACCCCTCTCGGCATGCCGACGATTCCCTTCCCGACGGAGGAGTACCCGGAACCTCCCGAAGCCCCCGCGGAGGATGCCGCAGGTTCGATGATCGACCTTGCCCCCGGCGAGACCGCCGGTCCAAGCTCCCCGCCGATTGACGGGCCGGATTCCCACACCGGGGAGGAGCAGGACAAACCTGACAACTCCGAGGTGGAATCGGCGCCCTCCGAGGAAGCAGAGGAGCCCGAAGTCGAGGCCCCTTCCCAGCAGGAGGATCAGGTACCCGAGCCGAAAGCTCCCGAACCCGAGGAGCAGGACCTTTTCTCGGTCAGCAATGACGAGGAGGAGCCCACGCCGGAACCTGAGGAAATCCCTGCCGAGGCACCGCCACCCCCGGATGAGGTTGCCCCGCCACCCACCCCCGTGGAAGATCCCCCCGACCAACCATTTCAGGAAGACGAGGAACCCATCGTGACGAAGCCCAAAAACCCGCAGGCAATTTTGATCCTTCGTGTCTCGGAAAGCACCGAGAAAGACACCCTTGGACTTCTGCTCCAGCAGATCGAGAGCAAGGTTCTCGGCGACGGCGACAAGCTGGTTGTTGCCGGCAAGGCAGACAAGATTTCCGGCCTCTCCGCCGCAATCCCCACCATCAACACGGAGGGGAAGATCGACGGCGCGGTGACGGCCGAGGCCCTTGCCCTCAACCCCGAAGCCGGTGTCTGCATCACGCTCAACTCCGAGGTTCTTTTCGGGGAGAAGGGAATCGAGCCGCTCCGGGACGCCATCCTTGCTGGAGCACCCCTCGCCTACTCCAACTACCTTGAGGACAAGGGCGGTGAGACGAGCGAGGTGAAGCTGCACCTCCACAATGGCTGCCCCCACGAGCGCTTCGAATTCGGCCCCGTGATTGCCTACAATCTGGACATGGTCAAGGAAGTGGGCGGTCCGCGCGCGGATCTGAATTACGCCTGGGAATATGACCTTCAATTGAAGCTGATGGAGAAGGCCCCCTTCGTGCGCGTGGACGAGTTCAGCTACACACGCTTCATCCCCGTGATCGTTGATGAATCAACCGGCAAGAAGGTCTTTTCGCCGGGGATGGGCCCCCTTGGCGGCTTCAGCTACGTCTTCTATCCTGAAGGCGTGGAGAAGGAAGTCACGGCTGTCTTCGAGGAGGCGCTCAAGCGCCGCGGCGCCTGGCTTGACCACCCGACATCGGAGGTCGACCACACCGGGAAGAACTACGAGCTTCTGGCATCGGTTGTCATTCCCATCCTCAACCGCGTCCGCTTCATTGGCAACGCCATCGAGAAGCTCCAGAAGGGAACCTTCCAGGACTTCGAGATCGTCATCGTGGACAATGGATCCACCGATGGCACGGTGGAAAAGATCAAGGAAATCGCTGCCGAGGACAACCGGGTGCGCCTGATTCACGGCAAGGGTGGCAGCATCGCCTCGGCGCTGAACGAGGGCATTCGCGCGGCCCGCGGCAAGTATATCTGCCAGCTGGACAGCGACGACGAGTACGCCCCGACGACCCTTGAGGACATGATCGGCCACCTCGAGTCCCATCCCAAGTGCGGCCTTTGCATCAGCTATTACCGCCTGATGGACGAGGATGGAACCATCATCGAGGATGTCGACCCGATCACCCACGGTGGATATACACGGAACCAGATCCTGCGCCGCGACGGTGCCGGTGCGGTGCGCATCTTCCCCCGTGCCGTGCTTGAGGAGTTTGGCTACTACGACGAGGAGCATTACGGCAACTTCGGCGAGGACTACGACATGGTGGTCAAGACCGGTGAGAAGTACGACGTGGACCGCCTCCACAAGGTTCTCTACCATTACCGCCGTCACGAGGATAACACCGACGTGACGCGCGACCCGGAAATGAAGTACCACAACAAGAACCGGGCTCGTCAGGAGGCGCTCAAGCGGCGCATTGCACTGAACAAGAAGCTGGGCAAGGCGTGATCTGACCGCCGGCCTGTTTTTCACACCTTCCGCCCCCGGTTTCGCCCTGTCGAAACCGGGGGTTTTTCCATTCCCGGGGGGTGGGTTCCACAAATTGGCCGGCGGCAATGCTCCATGTCAATTTATGGCTTTTTCGTGCCGAAGGGAGTTTTCCACAAGTTTTCTCTGGACAGGGAGAAAATTTCCAAGAAACTTTCGGGTCAATTTCTGGGAACTTTTTGCCCGGGTATTTTACAAAAGGAAGAAGCCACTTTCAGCAAGGCCGCCAAGCCCATGGTACTCAATCAGGGAGTTCTCGTTCTCAATCGCAACTGGGTCGCCGTCCACGTTTGCAGTGTGCGGCGCGCCCTCGGTCTCGTCTTTCAGGATTCCGCCCGCATCGTCGGGGAGGACTACCAGATCCATGACTTCGCGTCCTGGCAGGAGGTCTCCGAATTTGCGGATGCCAATGGGAACGAATTCGTCCACACGCCTGGTTTCCGTGTCATGGTGCCCGAGGTGATCCTGCTGACATCGTTTGGCAAGATGCCTCCGCTGACGGTGAAGTTCAACCGCCGCAACATTTACCTCCGTGATGAGTACACCTGTCAGTATTGCGCCGTGAAGCCGCCCAAGGAGGACCTGACCATCGACCACGTGATCCCACGGAGTCGCGGGGGCAAGTCCACCTGGGAGAACGTGGTGCTGGCCTGCCAGAAGTGCAATTCCCGCAAGGGAAGCCGCACCCCGGAGGAGGCACGGATGATTCTGCCCCACGCACCCCGCAAGCCCCATTGGCTTGCTGCGTTGCGCTCGATGCTCCGCGGCCCCGAACGTCCCATGTGGCAGCGCTTCGTCGATGTCGCCTACTGGGATGTAGCCCTTGAAGAGGATTAAGGAACGCCAATGAGACAGCTACGCCGCCGCAACAAGGGCTTTTCCATCATCTCCATCATCATGGTGCTGGCGATTATTGGTATCCTGTCGCAGAATTACTTCTCGACCGACACGCCCACGGGCGAGGCCTGGGTGGGTTACCAGCAAAGCCGTGTGCAGGCCGCCGTTCAATCAGCGAACCTGGGGACCGCCCGGACGCAGTTTTTCATGCAAACGGAGGGGCGTCCCCAGAATATCAACCAACTTCGCCCCATTCTGGACAATCTCTCCCGCTCCATGGGCGGCGGGGGGCGCTACTTCGTGGTGGGTTCCAGTCAGGATCTGAAGATCACCACCGGCATCGAGACAAGACCGTTCTCCGACATGATGAACCTGGCCCGCGACCGCTAATCCCGGCGTATCCGTCCACCGTATCCCGGAAAAATACGAAAACTTCTTCTGTATGCTTGCCACCCCGGTCCAGACGGCCTAGGAATGCGGTGGGCTGTGTTTCCTGTTCCAACGGAAACGATGGAAATTCTTTACTCATGAGCGAGGGTTGTGCATGCCGAGGGTGTTGATTGCAGACGACGAGGAGAACATTCGGTTCACCCTCCACGAGGTGCTCCGGCGGGAGCTGACATCCTGTCAGGTGGACGAGGCCCGCGATGGGGTCCAGGCACTGGAGTTCGTCGAGCAAAACCGCTACGATCTGGTGATGCTGGACATCCGCATGCCCCGGATGGACGGCATGGCCGCCCTGAAAAAAATGCGGGAGATCGATCCCGACATTATCGTGGTGATCATCACGGCCCACGGCACCCAGAAGTTGGCGATGGAGGCACTCCAGGCGGGAGCCTATGATTACTTCACCAAGCCGTTTGAGCTCAACGAAGTCCGCATCGTCGTCCGCCGTGCCATTGAAAAATCCCGGCTGCTTCGCCAACTCGAACACATGCGAAGCAATGACAGGCTCCGATATTCCTTCGATGAAATTATTGGCCAAAGCAGCTCCATGCAGGATGTCTTCAACCTCATCGAACGGGTGCTCGACAATGACGTGACGGTCCTCGTTACCGGCGAAAGCGGAACGGGCAAGGAGTTGGTCGCCTCGGCGATACACAAGAACAGCGCCCGGACCGGCAAGCCCCTGATCAAGGTCAACACCGCCGCCATTCCCGAACAACTCCTTGAGAGTGAACTTTTCGGCCATGAACGGGGCGCCTTCACCGGAGCCATCGCCCAGAAGGTGGGGAAGGTGGAGGCCGCACACGGCGGGACGCTTTTCCTCGACGAGATCGGGGACATGTCCTTTCCCCTTCAGGCCAAGCTCCTTCGTGTCCTGCAGGAACGGGAAATCGAGCGCGTTGGCTCGACAAAGGTCATGAAGGTGGATATACGGGTGATTGCCGCCACCAATCGCGATCTGGCGCTGATGGTGGAGAAGGGCGAATTCCGCGAGGATCTGTATTACCGCCTCAACGTCCTCCCCATTCACCTTCCCCCCCTTCGAAAACGGCGCGACGACGTTCCCCTCCTGATTGACTACTTCATCGGTCTATACAACCCGAGGCTCAAACGCAACGTCTCCGCCGTGTCGGAAGGCGCCCTCCAGAAACTTCTCAATTACGCATGGCCGGGGAATATACGCGAACTGGAAAACACCATCCAGCGCACCATGCTCATGGCGAAGTCAAATACCATCCAGACGGACGACCTTCCCCCCACACTCCTTGGCGAAAACAAGCTCGCCAGCAGGGCAACATCAGGGGAATTCCCCGAGGCATCGGAGGTCTTCGACGATCTGGACCTCAAGTCGCTCCTCGCCACCGATGACTTCAGCCATCCGCTGGCCGACAGACTGCAGTCCATTTCCGATCACATCGAGAAGTACCTCATTCGCGCCGCGCTCAAGTCCTCGAAGGGTCACCGCCAGGAGACTGCCGACCTGCTCGGTATCAGCCGAAAGAGCCTTCACAACAAGATGGTGCGCTATAATCTTTTTGACGAACCCGTCTAACCCCCCCCTCGATTTCAAGGAGCCCCCGCCGTGGAGAAATCATCGAAGAATCTCAGGCTTGGTGACATTCTGGTCCAGAACGGACTCGTTTCCCAGGAGGATCTGGAGCGCGCCCTTGCCTACTCGAAGGAAAACGGCATCCGCCTCGGGGAGGCGCTCATCCACCTTGGCCTCATGAATCCCGATGCCATCACCTGGGCCATGGGACACCAGATGGATCTTTCCTTCGTGGAGCTTGACCGGGGGATGGTGGATTGGGATTACCTGACCACGCTCCCCATCGATGAGTTGCGCGAGATTCGGCTCCTTCCCCTCAATCGTGTCCATGTCACCGTCACCGCGGTGGTCGCCGACCCGACCCTCCCCATTTTGGCCGAACGCATTCAGGAACTGTTCCCCGGGATGCAGATGGAGGTCCAACTGGCGTCCGAGACGGACATTCTGATGATCCTCGATGAGGCCGTCACGATGCGGACCCTCAGCAGGTCTTCCGATGCCGTCTCCCTTCGTGGCCATCGTTCCATTGATCGCTGGATATCCGAATGGCACCAGGCAATTGCCTCGGGAAGCATCGGCGGGATATCCATCCTTCCCGACCCCCAGGTCCCCGGTGAATATCAGGTCCTGACCCCGCCTGACAGCGGCTGGCAAACCATTCCGTCGATTACCGACGAGGAAATGGTGGAGCTTTCGGCGCGAGTGCGGAACATGGCCACCCCGCTTATGAAGACCGCCGGGCAATTCCATGGTTTTTTCCCCGCCGACACCGATGGATCCACCCTGCCGGTAAGGGTGCTTTCACTCACCGCCCTCGGACACCAGGCCCTTGTCCTCGCCGGGATTTCCGACTCGCCCACCGAACGGTCAGCACCCAAGCCTCCATTGGTCCTTTTTTCCGACAACCCCATCGCGATGCCCCAGCGCCTCCGCAACTTCCTTCTTCAGGGTACAGCCGCCGATACACCGTCGGTGTATATCGCCATCCAGACCGACATGTACCACGGCGAACAGTTTCACTTTGAGATCCCCCTCGCCGGGGACCGGGGTCAATTGGCCCGAACGCTGGAGGTCATGTTGAGCCCCGACACGATCGTGGTTGAAATCAATGGCGTGGGCGAGTTGGATGAATTGCCCTCGGAGGCGGGAGCCTGGCCCTGGACCCGGCTGATCGTCCTCCACCGCGGATATACAACGAAGACGCCGGTGGTCCCCGAAGGATGGAAGGCCGCCTTTGTTGACGAGACGGATGGCAGCCTCACCGAAGTCCTGGCACCCTACTACAGCGGAGCGTGATGCCGATGTCCCACGGAGAAGCCCCTCCCCCCATTCAGCTGACCGATGCTGACGACCTCGCTTCGATTCTGATCCAGGCGATTGAAAAGGATGTGTCCGACATCCACCTCACGGTGGGCAACCCGCCCATGTTCCGGCTTCATGGTTCCGTAACGCCGACGACGGCTGCGGTCCTTGATGCGGAACGTATGCACAAGATGCTTTACGACATCCTTTCCGATGATCAGCGCAAGACACTGGAGCGCGACAAGGAACTGGATTTCGCCATGTCACTTGGCAAGATCGGGCGCCTTCGTGCGAACTGCTTCTATACACGGCTCGGCGAGGCAGCTGTCTTTCGTGTCATCCCGACGGAGATCAAGACACTCGAGGACCTCGGCTCGCCGCCGGTCCTGAAGAAGATTGCGGAAAAACCGCGGGGGCTGGTGCTCGTCACCGGCCCGACGGGCTCGGGTAAATCGACAACCCTTGCCGCGATGGTGGACTACATCAACAACACGCGCGACGACCATATCCTGACGATTGAGGATCCGGTCGAATTCGTCCACCGGCACAAGAGATGCATCGTTAACCAACGCGAGGTGGGGCCGAACACGAAGAGCTTCGCCGCCGCCCTTCGCAGTGCCCTTCGCGAGGATCCCGACATCATCCTTGTCGGGGAACTGCGCGACCTGGAAACGATTTCCCTGGCACTGACAGCGTCGGAAACCGGTCACCTTGTGTTCGGTACCCTCCACACCCAATCGGCCCCGAAAACCTGCGATCGTATTATAGACGTCTTCCCCCCCACCCAGCAGGGCCTTGTGCGCACCATGTTTGCCGAGTCCTTTCAGGCGATCATTTCCCAGACCCTCCTGAAGAAAGTAAAGGGGGGGCGTGTTTGCGCCATGGAGATCATGCTGGGCACCTCGGCGACACGATCGCTCATTCGCGAGGGGAAGACCTACCAGTTGCCAACGATCATCCAGACCGCCCAGAAGATGGGCATGCAGTCCCTTGACCAGGTGATCAAGGATCTACTCATGCGCGGGGTGATCAGCCAGCAGGACGCCCTGATGAAGTGCAACAACCCCGATTTCGTCGTCCGCGATGGGGAAAAACTCCTCGAGACAATGCAGGGTGGCGGAAACCCATCGCAGTCCCAAATGAGCGGTGGCATGGGCGGCATGCCCTCGTCGCAAAGTTCCGCCGCCAACCCCCGACCACCGGGGCTTTCCTCGATGTACGGACGCCGTCCCCAGAAACCTGGCGGCAGGTAATTCCAAGCTGCAACCTTCAACCATGATGAGGTGACTTCAATGGCCGATCAGGACCCCCCGAAAAAACCTTCGGAGCAACAGCCGCCGGTGGATCTTTCCCACCTGCGTCGCCGGCCTGACGCTCCCCATCCGGGAGGGGAAGGCCAGGCCTCCACACCACCGCCTCCCCCCCCTCGTCGCCCAGCGGCCCCACCGCCTCCCCGGCCTGCGCCACCGACACCGGGATCGCGGCCAACGACCAACGCACCGTGGCTTCAGCCGGGAGGGGGACAACGTCAGGCACCGCCACCACCGGGACGGTCCGCAGCGGTGCCCACATCCCCACCGATCACCTCCCCAGCGGCACCACCGATGCCGATAGACAAGCCGGAGAAGGTTCCCGAGTTGGAACTGCTTCTTGCCGACATGATCCGCCGTGATGCCTCCGACCTCTTTCTCTCGGCCCACGCCAATCCGAAGTTCTCCTGCCAGGGTGATTTCATCGACGCCCTCCCCTACCCACTCAGTCCTGAGGAGGTGCGCGAGTATTGCTACTCGATGATGAACGAGGATCAGGTTGCCGAATTCGAGGAGGAGATGGAAATCAACATTTCCTACACCGTGGGCGAGGAGGGCCGATTTCGTGTCAATATCTTCACCCAGCGCGGCACACTGGCGTCTGTCATTCGCCGTATCAATGTCAAGATCCCAACCCTCCAGCAGCTGAACCTCCCGGAATATCTCGGCAAGCTCCTTCTCAGGGAGCGGGGGCTGATCCTGATGACCGGTGCCACCGGATCGGGTAAATCAACCTCTCTTGCGGCAATGATAGACTACCGGAATGAAAATCTTGGGGGGCACATTATCACCATCGAGGATCCGGTGGAATTCATCCATCCCAACAAGAAATGCCTCGTGAACCAGCGCGAGGTCGGGGTGGATTCCAAGTCCTTCCACATTGCCCTCAAGAACACCCTGCGACAGGCTCCGAAGATCATCTATATCGGTGAAATTCGCGACGCTGAAACGATGGGGTTCGCCATTCACGCCAGCGAGACGGGACACCTGGTCCTTGGGACGCTGCACAGCAACAACGCCAACCAGACCCTTGAGCGCATCCTGAACTTTTTCCCCCACGAGGAACACGCGCAATTGCTCCTCCAGCTGGGCCTCAACCTTCAGGCCATCATCAGCCAGCGCCTTGTCAAAAAGAAGGGTGGAGGCCGCCTTGCCGCCCTGGAAATTCTTGTCAATACACCGCTCATCGCCGAACTCGTCACCAAGGGCGACATCTCGGGAATCAAGACGGCCATGGCGAATTCCATGGAGGGGGGAACCCAGACCTTCGACCAGCATCTGCACACGCTTTGGAAGGCGGGCGGCATCGACGAGGAGGAGGCATTCCGAAATGCCGACAGCGCCAATAACCTGCGACTGATGATGAAGGGAATTACCGGGGGAGGAAGTGCCTAGACATTGGGACGGCATGGAGCCCCACCCATTGGATGGGGCTCCAGTGCCACTGATGTTCACTCGTCAAGCAACGCTTCGAGGCGCTCCAGACGTTCCTCCAGCGCATTGATTTCCGCCACCAGTTCCTCCTTCGTGGTGTCAACTGCCCCTGGATTGGGGTCGTAATGCCCACGATGAACAAAGACGATGATTTCCCCATCCCCTTCACCGTGGCTTTCAAGGGCCGTGCCGATTACCGGTCCGGGCGAAGTTGCTTTTTGGGCGACGCCGGGGGTCGGGCTGGCGGCGATGTAATCCCCCACCTCGATCTCGCCAAAAGCTGCGTCCACCTGAACGGGAACACGCCCGGCGAGGGCAACTTCCACAAAGTGCCGCTCCGCAAACTCATCCATCGCCATGGACTCCAGCTGGGTCTGGGCCGAATGACGGGCGTTGGCATCGCTGCCCCGGTCACTGGCTGTATATACAGTTGAGGAATTCCGTTCGTAGGCGGCATGGCCGATGGAGTCCTGCAGGGTGTCAACCTTCTCGGCCAGGGCAGGTTTCGCTTTTGCAAGGTCGGCAAGAATGTCGGCCCGCTCGTTCATGTACTTTTGATGGACCTCCTCGCCCCAGGTCACACGGAGCTGTTCAACGTCCATTCCTGCTCCACCCAGAACGATCCCCGGCTCGGTACTGACGACGCCGATGACGGCGCCACCATCGTGCGATGTGGCGAGCCTGACGGCGTGGGGATTGTCGGGGTCGACGGCAATGAGCTGACCCGGTTGTGCGTCATCTGTGCGAAGGAAACTTTCCGCAATGTCGAAGGCATTTTGGGTAAGGGTACCACGAAGCCGAGCATTGCCACTTGTTAGAATTCGGAACTGTTCTTCGCGGTCGTCAGGGAATTCATTCCAGAATCGAAACCAGCCGCTGAATGAGGAGGAGGTTCCCTTGGCAAATTCAATATTCCGGTCTCCACTCACCACGGTGGACTCATTACCAACACCAGTTGCTGTATTGAAATGTCTGGCTATAATGCCACCATCATGGGTGATGCGAAGTTTTTCTGTGAAACCACCCTCGCCATGGGTACGAAATGCCAAGTCGGCTTTTACTTGATTGCCAATATCGGGTTCCACCCAGATTGCCTCCATGGAACCAGCAGCGGCCATGCCCCCATTGCTTGCCAGAAGTCTGAGAATGATACGATTGGTCAACCCCGGTGCCGGATCCTCCACGGATCTCGCCATCGTATCAATGCTCGTCACCATTCCATTACCATCTGGTGACATCCCAATGGCCCGTAAGACGGGATCGATACCAGTGCTCTGGAGGTAACCGGCCGTGGCATTAAACGTTTGTACTGAAAGTTTCGATGAACCGAAGGGGGTGGTACGTCCAACGGCCACCTGTCCATTGGCAAAGATGGCATTCCCATCTACCAGTTCAAAGGGTGAGGCGCCTTCCGGTCCCGTCGGCCCCGCCGGCCCCGGAGGGCCTTCATTGCCATCAAGGGCGTAGAGCGCATACGGCGTCGCCATGATTGGCTGACGCGGCTCAAGCACGGTTCCATTCACTTCAATCTCGATCCATCGTGCGGTGCCGTCAAACGTGTCGTACCCAAAATCAAGATCTGCGGAGAAAACTCCTGACGATACCTCCAGATCTTCCACGGTGACGGAGGAGGCCAGTTCGCTCCCTCCTTCATCCACACCAAAGAGGCGGAAAATCATCTCCACTTCTCCATCATACGGCTCGCCGGAAAGCTGAAGCTGCCCCTGATAGGTGAAGGTGCTTTCCACATCCGTCTGGGCATTTGCTCGATCTGAACCCCAATGAAAAAATAGCGCGGCACTCAATATTGTACTCGTGATGAGATGTCGGTTTGAGAAAGTCATGTAATCTTGCCTCCAAAGCGATTCAAACCCATTTGACAACATGCGATATGAGGATTGCAAGAGAAGTTCGAATTTTTCCGTTCATTTCCTCGGAAAATCCCGTTCTGGGGCGTGTTTGCGAGGGAATTGATTGACACTTTCCAAAAGTGTGGGCTTCAATTTGTAAAGTGGTATTACGAGCCGGGAAATACGTTCCCGCACCAACGCCACTCATCGACCTTCATGAAGGGAACACCATGAAAATCCGATCCACACTGGCCACATTGATTGCCTTCGCCATGACCCTGATACCCCTCTCCCTGGCGGCCGGGGATTTCAGCATCACACGATATACCATCGGAGGCGGCGGTGGGATCAGTACCATGGAGGAAGGCACCGTTACCGGCACCATCGGCCAGGCC
>JAFIGB010000283.1 GCA_020831705.1 Candidatus Sumerlaeia bacterium
GGCAACCGGGTTGCCCACCATCCAACCTCCATGGAATTCCACCCCGTTGAAAATCATCCACCACCTTGCCGTCCTTCCCCTTGGGATCATCCTTTTTGCAGCCTGTTCCGGCGGGCCGTCAAGCACACCCGTGGAGGATCACGGGCCACAGGGCGCCGGATTGACCCCGGAACAACAGGCCCGGGTGGACGCCGATCGCATGCGTGTGGGGGATTTTTACTCCAACCGCATTGAGTTCTTCTACCTGGACAATCCCAAACAGCCCAAGGGGGGGACCGTCTTCCTCGGCGATTCCATCACCCAGGGCCTTCCCGTGGAAAAGGCATGGCCCCACGGCCCCGCCATCAATCGTGGCATCGGAGGAGATCGCACCGCCACGGTGATCGATCGCATTGATGTCTCCGTCACCGCCCTGGAACCGAGCCGGGTCTACGTCCTTTCCGCCTGCAATGACCTTGTTCCCGACACATACACGCCAACAGACGATCTGCGCTCCCAGTTCATTACCCTGATCGACGACATTCAGACCGCTGTGCCCGGGGTCGAGATTATCATGCAATCCACCTTTCCCGCGGGGGCACGCTTCGAGGACGCCAACGAGCGCATCCGCCAGCACAACGCATGGCTCCGTGATTATTGCGAGGAATACGGAATCGCCTTTATCGACCTTCATCCCATCCTCACCGACGAGGTCGGGGGCTTTCGTCAGGATTACAGTGCTGACGGAATCCATGCCACGATCCGGGGAAAGATCGCCTGGCTGGAGCAACTGGCAGATCCGGATGCATTTCCCGAAATCCTCCGGACGCTGAAGGATGATTGGCGCGCTGCCCATGGTTCCAGCCGCACCCTTGCCGCCATTGACCCACCAACAGGGGGGGAACACCCGGGTGGCCGGGGCCCGGAGGAGCTGGTTGTCTATACACCCGATTCGGGACGCGCCACGACGGGGACGAATGTCTGGGGGCTGGAAGCCGTCGTCGTGGATGGACGTGTCACCATGGTGCGCAACGGGGATGCCCCAATCCCCCATGATGGATACGTGATTTCCGGCCATGGAAGCTCCGGCGACTGGGTGGCCATCAACATGCGCCCGGGTACGGTGGTGGAGTATGACGAGAAGACCGTCCGTTGGACGGAAATCCCCCCACCGGGACAAACCACCCGCGGGCGACTGGAGGCGCTTTGGGATGCCGCCATCGTTGCCTTCCTCGATGGGGCAAGACCAGACGCCGAAGAGCTCCTTGTTGCCGTGTCACGGGTCCGCCAGATTGACCACCAACCCACTGATGTGGAGCTTTCCGCCCTTGAGGCCGAACTGGGCTTCGAATGACAAACCGGTGGCACCCCAACAATGCTTGCGATGCGAACGGGACACCATTAAACAGGAAAGCAGCAGCGCCCAAGACCGGAGACCACACATGCGCCTGACATCATTAGCCCTCACCCTGGCCCTCTTCACCCTTATTGCCCCCCTGATCACCTCCTGCGGCGGGGCTGCCGAGGGCGCCCGGGATACCGACGACCGCATCGTTGTCGAGTTCTGGCACGCCATGGGGTCCGGTCACAGCGCCACCCTCAACGAAATCTGCGCCCTGTTTAATGAAAGCCAGGACAAGTATAACATCGTCCCCATTTATCAGGGACGCTACAATTCCCTGAGCCAAAAACTCATCGCCAGCATGTATGCCCGCCGAAGCCCCGCCATGTCCCAGATGTACCCCAGTTGGACGGCGCGGTTTTATCAATACGGGTATCTGGAACCCCTCAACGCTTTCATCGATCGCGACCCGGAGTTCACCCAGGCCGACCTGGATGACTTCTACCCCGTCATGATCGAGGAAAACACCCTGATCAACCCGGAAACAGGTGAACCGGAACTGACGGGACTTCCCTTCAACAAATCGGTCTTCGTTCTCTTTATCAATGAGGAGCGGATGCGCAATGCCGGATGGGAGACCCCCCCGACGACATGGGCGGAACTTCAGGAGCTGGCAACGGCCATGACGGTTCGCAGCGAGGGTGGCCAGATACAGACCTTCGGCTTCGCCTCCCGCCCCTACATCGAGGACCTGACGATCTTTACCCTCGCGGCGGACGCCCAAATGCTCGACGAGGAAACCGAGGAAATCCTCATCAACACCGAATCAACAGAAGCCTCGCTTCGCTTCCTCCACAGCCTCGTCTCCGGCGAGGAGGGAGGCGCCCGGGTTGGTTACGTGGAGAATGATTATCTCACCGCGCCGTTTGCCAGTGAGATCGTCGCCATGTATGTTTCCTCCACCGCCGGCCTCCCCTACAACGAGCGGGCCATCCAGACACGGTTCCCCTGGACGATCACCCGTGTTCCCAGCAGGGACGGTGAAACCGAGGGCAGGACATTGATGCAGGGGACCAATGTGGGGATCTTTCGCCATGCCCCAGAGGAAGCCAAGGAGGGGGCATGGGAATTCCTCAAGTTCCTCTCAAGCCCGGAAATGAACGCCAAATGGGCGGCTGCTTCGGGCTACATGCCGATCCGATACTCCACCCTGGATGTTCCCGAGTTTGCGGAATTCCTGAGGCGGGATCGGCGGTTTGCAAACGCCGTCGACACCCTTCCCTACGCCACGTATGAGCCACGGTTGATCTATTGGGAGTCGGTGCGTCAAGTCATCAGCCAGCAGGTCGAGGCGGTATTGTTCAACCGGCGTACCATCAACAATGTTCTGCGCGATGCGCACCGTACGGTGGAAAACGTCCAACAGGCCGCCAATTAGCCCGCCGCCGTCAGGTTCAATTTTTTCAGTTCCGATGTGATGAATTCCCGGGACCCTGATGGGATCCTCACTGTGAAAAGTGCCCCGCCAAGGGGGGAGTCACCCACCGTCACCTCGCCACCATGAAGTTCCACACCCGCCTTCACGGAATGTAACCCAAGGCCGCTTCCACGGTCCTTGGAGGTGACAAAAGCATTAAAGATCGATTCCCGTTTCTCCTCGGGAATGCCCGGGCCACTGTCATGAACCTCCAGAACGGAGTTTCCTGAATCGCTGTTGCACGTGATCCGGATCTTCCCCCGCCCCTCCGTTGCCTCGGCGGCATTGAGGATCAGGTTCAGGAATATCTGGCGGAGGATGACAGGAATTCCGTCGATGGCCGCACTTGGAGAGATGACTTCCTCGATTTCACAATGACGGACGCTCCGGTGGTGGCGGGCAAAGGCAACAATCTCCCCAAGGGACTCAGAGACGACGACCCGCTCGGGAATGCCGGGTGTCCCACTCCTCCCGGATTGGGACAGGTTGCGGGCAAGTTCCATCATTTCCTTGGCGGCGAAACTGAGGCGGTTGGCGCGCTCCTGTTCCTCCGGCGTAAGTCCTCCCTGGGAGGAATAATCCATCACATCATTGTAGAGGCCCATCATGATATTGTTCATGTCGTGGGCGATGGAGGAGGCGAAAACTCCGGCGATGGCGCGGTTTTCCGCCATGATAAGGGCCGTGTTGGTTCGATCGAGCTCCCTCTGCTTTTTTTTCAGCCGTGAGAAAAGGGCCCAGGCGAGTCCAAAGAGAAAAACCGCCGAAAGAAAGATAAAGGCGGTCCCCTTCATGGTTTCGATGAAGGCAAGGTGCTCCTGATCCCTTGCCATCGCATTGGCCATGGGTGTGGTGACGAGAATATAAAGCCAGGAAACGAGGAAGTAGGGAATGGCGAGGGCAGCAGCGTAGGAGGCGGGGCTGGTCGTGCGGGCTGCTTTGTCCCCCTTGGGGGCACTTCCCTTATCGATGGGAGTTGTCCGTTCAGACATAAGTTGATCCTCGCTTAAAAGATTCCACTCTTTTCCTGGGCCTGGGCAAGGGGAAGCGAACCAGTCGGCGGGATTTCCCTCCTTGGGGGATGGGGGCGACGTCGCAGGCCGTGGCGTGCACCGTAACGCCTGTATCTGTTTCCCGTCGCCCCTTCGTTTCCTTTTGCCACACAAGGGTTTGGGAGGGCATGGGATCGAAGCAGATAAACCCAACGAATTGAATCATCCACGGTACTTTCACAAGTCCTTCGGGAGCTGGTCAGCATTTTGCGCACTTGAAGAGCAAGAAATTCTGCCCCGAAGGAGGCAAACCCAATGAGTAAAGTCATCGGCATCGACCTTGGGACCACCAACAGTTGCGTTTCCGTAATGGAAGGTGGCAACGCTGTGGTAATTGCCAGTTCAGAAGGCGGGCGTACCACTCCGTCGGTCGTGGCCTTCAACAAGGAAGGGGAGCGGCTTGTCGGCCAGGTCGCCAAGAGGCAGGCAGTCACCAACCCTGAAAATACCCTTTTCTCCATCAAACGTCTGATGGGAATGAAACACAGCGAGGCGCTCTCCACCGGAGAAGTCAAGCGCGTGCCTTATCATGTGGTTGCGGCGGACAATGGCGACGCGGCCGTGGAAGTCCGTGGCAAGCGTTACTCGCCCCCGGAAATCTCCGCCATGATTCTCCAGAAAATGCGCCAGACCGCCGAGGATTACCTCGGCACCAAGGTGGAGAAGGCTGTCATCACCGTCCCCGCCTACTTTAATGATTCCCAGCGCCAGGCTACCAAGGACGCAGGCCGCATCGCCGGGCTGGAAGTCCTGCGCATTATCAACGAGCCCACCGCTGCCGCCCTCGCCTACGGCCTCGAAAAGAAGAACGACCAGAAGATCGCCGTCTATGACCTTGGCGGTGGTACCTTCGACATTTCCATTCTTGAGCTCGGCGATGGGGTCTTCGAAGTGAAGTCCACCAACGGCGATACCCACCTCGGTGGCGACGACGTGGACCAGGTCCTCATCGATTTTCTCGCCGACGAATTCAAGAAGGAAAACGGCATCGACCTGCGCAATGACCGCATGGCCCTCCAGCGCCTCAAGGAAGGGGCGGAAAAGGCCAAAGTCGAGCTTTCCTCCTCCAACTCCACGAACGTCAACCTCCCGTTCATCACCGCCGACGCCTCCGGGCCGAAGCACCTGAGCGTGGACATCACCCGCGCCCATTTCGAGAAACTGGCTGCCCCGGTTCTCGACCGCACCATCGAGCCGTGCCGCAAGGCCATGGCTGATGCGGGACTCAAGGCTGCCGACATTGACGAGATCATCCTCGTCGGCGGTTCAACCCGCATCCCCTACGTCCAGCAGATCGTCAAGCGCCTGTTCGAGCGCGAGGTCAACAAGTCGGTCAACCCCGACGA
>JAFIGB010000285.1 GCA_020831705.1 Candidatus Sumerlaeia bacterium
GGCAACCCCGGATCGAGTGTGTCCTCCACCACCGACAGTTCCTCGGTGACGATCAACACCACGGCGCCGACCCTCGACACGGTCACCATCGCCAGCGATAACGCCGATTCATCCCTCGCCAAGGAAGGGGACACGATTACCGTCTCCATTACGGCGAGCGAGACCATTTCCGAGCCGACGGTCACCATTGCCGGTAACACAGCATCGGTAAGTGGATCGGGCAGCAGCTATACAGCAACCTACGTCGTGCAGGCCTCCGACGATGAAGGTTCTGTCTCCTTCTCCATCGATGGGTATGACGATGCAGCGGGGAATGCGGGGAGTGCGGTTTCTGCCACCACCGACAGTTCCTCGGTGACCATCGACACCACAGCGCCGACCCTCGACACGGTCACCATCGCCAGTGATAACGCCAATTCTTCTCTGGCAAAGGAAGGGGACACGATTACCGTCTCCATTTCGGCGAGCAAAACCATTTCCGAACCGACGGTCACCATTGCCGGTAACGCAGCCACGGTAAGCGGATCCGATGATAGCTATACAGCAACCTACGTCGTGCAGGATTCTGATGGGGATGGTACAGCATCCATCTCCATCACCGGTATCGCCGACGCGGCAGGCAATACAGCAAGCACGGTCAGCTCAACAACGGACAGCTCATCAGTCACCATTGATACAACGGCACCCGTACTGACAATCGTGACGATTTCCAGCGACAATGCAAATGATGCGCTGGCAAAAGAGGGCGACATGATCACGATATTCGTGTTTGCCAATGAAGATATCTCTCAGCCAACCATAACCATAGCTGGGAGGAGTGCCTCCGTGTGGAGTTCGCCTGACACTGCTACCGCACATATTTTTGTTCAACCATCAGATCCGGAAGGCCCCGTTTCATTCACGATCGATGGATATACCGATGCAGCGGGCAATGCAGGTCCTGTTGTGACATCAACGACGAACAGTTCCTTGGTCACCATCGACATGACGGCGCCGACGCTCGACACGGTCACGATTTCCAGCAGCAACGCCAATTCATCCATGGCCAAGGAAGGGGACACCATCACGGTCTCCATCACGGCGAGCGAGACCATTACCGAGCCGACTGTTACCATTGCGGGGAACACGGCATCGGTAAGTGGATCCGGCGCCAGCTATACAGCGACCCATGTCGTTGAGGAATCCGATGACGAAGGAAATGTTTCCTTCTCCATTGATGGGTTTGCCGACGCCGCAGGGAATGCAGGCATCGCAGTTTCTGCCACAACCGACAGTTCCTCGGTGACCATCGACACCACAGCGCCGACTTTCACCACGGTCACCATTGCCAGCGATAACGATGATCCAACACTCGCCAGGGAAGGTGACACCATCACCATCTCCATGACAGCCAGCGAGAATATCACCCATCCCACTGTCACGGTTCGCAGCAAAGTGGCCATGGTGAGTGGATCCGGGGCCAGCTATACAGCAACCTATGTTGTTGAAGCCTCCGATGCGGATGGTGATGCCAACTTCGCAATCAACGGCGGTGTCGTCGACGAGGCTGGCAATTCGGCCGACGTGGTACTTGGCACCACCGATGGTTCCTCGGTGACGATCAATACATCAACACCCACCATCACCTCCATTGATCCTGCCGATGAGGCCGTTCTTACCTCCCTCGACGAGATTGAGGTGACCTTCTCGGAGGAAGTTTCCAATCTCACCGCCGGGCAGATGACGGTCAATGGATCGGCTGCTGATACCGTGACCGGATCCAATCCCTACATCTTCAGCGGATTTGATGCTCCCGACCTTGGAACCGTGAATGTGATTATTGCTTCCGGCTCCACTGATGCGGCGGGGAACGCCTTTTCTGGGGATTCGTGGAGTTACTCACTCTTCGAGTCACCTGACCTCGAGTTCGTCTCCGTCCCGGCGGGCACCTTCACCATGGGGCGTTCGAATGTTGGTCCCGATCAAGCGCACGGATTAAACTCTGAATTACCCAGACATCAAGTGACACTTTCCGCCTACGATATTGGCATGTACCAGATCACCAATGCCGAGTTTGCTACTGTGATGAACTGGGCACTGGCGCAGGGATATCTAGCCAATGACAATGATGGAGCGCCGTACGCTGGTGCAGACCTTGTATACCTGATGGAGCCGGATTCCACAGATACCCGCCGCCTCCTGTTCGACACCAGATTGACTGGCGGGGGCAATATACATGCATCCAACATTGAATGGACAGGTTCTGCCTTTGCGCCCCGCACACGGGATAGCCTGAGCATGGCGAATCACCCCATGCAGCAGGTGTCATGGTACGGCGCGGTGGCATTCTGCAACTTTCTGGCTGAGATGGAAGGAAAGCCGGTGGCCTACGATCTCTCCACTTGGGAACACATTGATCCAGTCGAGACGGGCCTTCAGTATGTCGCCAGCTATCGTCTGCCAACCGAATCGGAATGGGAGCGGGCTGCGGCATGGACTCTCGACTACACAACCCGATTCATTTTCCCCACATCAAGCGACACCATGAGCACAGCACGCGCCACATATGGCGAGCAAAACCCCATCGGTTTGTCTGCCAATCCCCGGACATCTCCCGTTGGCTGGTACGACGGTATCAACATATCCCCTTTTGGGAACATCCAAACAGTGGATTCGCCATCACCAGTGGGAGCCTACGACATGGCGGGCAACGTGCGGGAATGGTGCTACGACCGGTTTGCCGTTTACACCAATCAGGACAAGACCGACCCCACTGGGCCTGCATCGGGGGAACTCCGCATTACTCGTGGCGGCTCTTGGTCTTCCTTCGTCGGGAGCCAGCGGACGTCCGCACGCGCCCCAGCGGATCCGATCCAAGACATGGGCTTCACCATCGGGTTCCGCATCGCCCTCGTTCGCGACCACGTCCCCCTCTCCATCACTGCCCCCGTGGATCAGAATGAGCTGACCAATGAGGCCACCCAAACGATCACGCTGACCTTCGGCGAGGATGTCACCGATTTCGACGAAACCGACATCACCGTGAACAATGGAACACTCTCCAACTTCACCACCGTTTCACCGGATGTCTATACGGTGGATGTAACGGCAAATTCCGACGGTATGGTGGGAATCGTTGTCGAGGCCGGTGCTGCATCCGGTTCCTCAGATCGTGACAACGGTGGTGCCGGGTTTGGCTTTGAGTTCGAGGCGGTGCCACCCACCATCGCCTCGATTGTTCCTGCCGACGAGGCGAGTGTTGCCCTTCTTGATGAAATTGAGGTCACGTTTACGGAAGAGGTCATCAACCTCACTGCCGGGCAATTGACAGTCAATGGTTCCGCTGCCGACACGGTGACGGGATCGAACCCCTACACATTCAGCGGGTTTGATTTTCCCGAAATCGGATCCGTGACGGTGAATCTCGCAGCGGGCAGCACCACTGACCTTGCGGGGAACGCCTTTGCGGGGGATTCGTGGAGTTACGAATCGGAAAGCCTCATCGAATTCGTTTCCGTCCCGGGGGGAACCTTCGTTATGGGGAACTCGGGTGTCGGTGATGATTTGGAGTATGGATCGTCCTACGAGGGTCCAAGCCATGATGTGACACTTTCACCCTATGAGATTGGCAAGTTTCAGGTCACCAATGCAGAATTGGCAAAGGTGATAAACTGGGCAATGGACCAGGGTCTTCTGGCCGGTTCATCCATGGGGCACCCATACACGTTGGGGTACCAGCTCTACATGATGGAACCCGACCAGGATTCCACCCGGAAATATCTATTCTCGGTGAATACCACGGGATCTCACCTCGATTGGACTGGTTCCAAATTTGTGCCGCGTACCATCAATGGGCTAAGTATGGCCAATCACCCCGCAGTGGGTGTGACCTGGTATGGGGCTGTCGCCTACTGCAATTTCCTTGCGGAGATTGAGGGCCTGCCGGTGGCTTATGATCTCTCCACCTGGGAACTCATCGATGCCGACCCCGGAGAGGCGGGCCTTCAATACGTGGCGAGTTATCGCCTGCCGACGGAAGCGGAATGGGAGCGGGCTGCTGGATGGTCCCTCGACTATACAACCCGGTTCATTTACCCCACATCAAGTGATACCATGGATAACACCCGCGCCACCTTTGGTGGCAATGACCCCATGGGGCTTTCAAGCAATCCGCGATCTTCTCCGGTTGGGTGGTATGACGGCATCAACGTTTCCCCCAATGGAAATATTCAAACAGTGGATTCGCCTTCTCCAGTGGGAGCCTATGACATGGCGGGAAACACCTATGAATGGGTTTATGATCTGGAGAGTGGATATACATCCGATGCGAAGGTGGACCCGATTGGATCCTCCGGCCCAAACCGCCTCGTTCGAGGCGGGTTCGCGAATAGCCTCCTTCGAAATTGCCGCGTCTCAACCCGCGTGGTCCTGGTTCCGAATTCAGCGAATTTCAGCCTCGGGTTCCGCATTGTGAGAGTTCCCGACTGACCCACTCCACGGATCGACCTACAACCAGTATCCATGGCCGGGGGCGTTTTGCTCCCGGTCTTTTTTGGTCTGATTGGTCCCTGCCAGGGGGAAACTTCCCCTGATGACTCGCGCCTTCCTTGACAGCGCCATGGGAGAGGCTGAAACTCCCGCGGTATTCCACCCGGGAGGAACCCGATTCCCCATGACCGAGGACTCAATACCAAATTCCGTGGCCCAGCCGCTTCTTCAGATTCAGGATCTGAGGACCTACTTCTATTCCCAGGAGTCGGTGGCCAAGGCCGTGGATGGTGTCAGTTATCAGGTTGGCAAGCGCCAGACCCTTGGAATTGTGGGAGAATCGGGATCAGGAAAATCGATCACGGCGCTTTCCGTGATGAAGTTGATTCCCCAGCCGCCCGGCAAGATCGTTAGCGGGCAGATTCTCCTCAATGGTCGGGATCTGGTGAAGCTCAGCGAGCGGCAGATGCGCAAGGTTCGTGGAAATCAGATTTCCATGATTTTCCAGGAGCCGATGACCTCGCTCAACCCGGTGTTTACCATCGGCGACCAGATTGGTGAAGTCTTTCGCATCCACAAGGGGATGAAGAAAAAGCAGTCGATTCAGGAAGCGGTGCGGATGCTGGAACTGGTCAAGATTTCTGCAGCCAGCCAGCGTGTCCACGATTACCCCCACCAGCTTTCCGGGGGCATGCGCCAGCGTGTGATGATTGCCATGGCCCTTGCCTGCAATCCCGACCTATTGATCGCCGATGAACCAACCACCGCCCTTGATGTCACCGTTCAGGCCCAGATTCTGGATCTCATGGGGGATTTGAAGGAAACCTACGGATCCTCGATCCTGATGATTACCCACGATCTTGGTGTGATCGCGGAAATCAGTGACCAGGTTGCCGTCATGTACGCCGGTCAGGCGGTGGAACACACAGCTACGGACAAGCTTTTTGAAAAACCGATGCACCCCTACACCATGGGGCTTCTCGATTCACGCCCCCGAATGATCGAGGGGGAAAAGAACCGCCTTCGCCCCATCATGGGGATGGTTCCCAATCCTTCGCACCATCCAACGGGGTGTCGTTTCCATCCCAGGTGTCCTTATGCGACCTCTGATTGTCAGATCAAGGAACCGGAAGCGCGGGAGATAACCCCCGGGCACATGGTTCGTTGTCACTTCGCCGAAGAAATTCTTGAGGGTACTCAACCCCGCCACAAAGTGAAGGAAGCCATCCTTGGCTGATTCCTCAGGAGCGATTCGGGGGAGTCGATCCGGTTGGATCCTCCTCATTCCGGCCATTTGGTTGGTGTTGATGCCGATGGTCACCCGCGGGGGGGATTGGGTTCCCGAGCCGATGGCATTCCTTCGCGGCGATTCCCGTCAGGCCACCATCATGGCGGGTTCCGGTGATGGGGGAAAGATGGAGATCCGCCAGTTTGAAGTGCGCGGGGACGACCTTCTTCATCGTTATCAGTCACCCGGGGGTACCTTTACCTCCTTCGGATTCGATCCACAGAGCCGCCATTTCCTGTTCACCGGAAACAGTGAGGGGGAAATATCCGTCTGGCCGTCGGGATCCAGTTCCCCAACGGACGTTTTTCACGCCCATCGGGGACCCATCCGGTTTCTTTCCATCTCTCCTGCCGGGGGCATCATGGTCACGGGTGGACAGGATGGGCGGGCGCTGGTGGTAAACACCCGTCCCCGCCAGGTGATTCATGAATTGCATGGTCATGGGGGCCCGGTTACTTCCGCGGCCTGGCTGATGCCCCGCCGTATCGTGACGGGTTGCGAGGATGGAATCCTCCGGATGTTTGATCCTGTCAGTGGGGCACTTATCTTTTCCTCCCCTGCGGGGGAACCGATCAGGAAGGTGGCGGCGGATTATGGTCCGTGGCAACTTGCAGAGGTTGGGGGGCGATATGTGGTTTCCCTGACCTCCGATGGAAAGGTCCATCTTTGGGATCTTCTTTCCATGACCAGGGTGTCGTCGATTTCCTCCACGGCCGGGGAGATCGTTGGGACCACCTTTTTCCGGCGGCATCACTACATCGAGGACACCCAGGAAACGGTCTTCGAGCCGCTGATGTTTCTCACCTGGACCGATACGGGAGTGATTGAATCCTGGATGGTTCCATCCGGTGTCCATGGTGGTGTTGTCCTTTCCGTTGATCAACGGGTGGTGGACATTCGTCGAAACCTGAATGGCTCGGATTTTTTCGTTCTGAAGGAAAATGGTGATGGAATGTTGATCAATTCGACGCGAAAATCAGTGATCAGTTCCATTCGTTTTCGGAAGTGAAAGACCAAAACCACGGAGGTGCGATTGATCATGCGGCTTGCGCCGTCGTCCCCAATCAAGACCATGGCATCCCGATGCGCGGGCACGCACCGGCTTGCCGCGGCATTTAATTCATCATCCCCAGAGGTTTGACCACGTTGAATTTTACCCAGTCCAAGCCAGTAGGTATCCTTGGTCTTGGAACGGCTGTTCCTGATAAAATCCTGACCAATCAGGATCTGGAGGAAATGGTCGACACCAACGATGAATGGATCGTCACCCGAACCGGAATCCGGGAACGCAGGGTTTTGTCCCCCGGCGAGAAACCCATCGATATTGTAATTCCTGCCGCGCGCAAGGCGATCGAGGAATCCGGCCTGAAGCCCTCGGAAATTAATGGGCTTATCTTCTGCACCTACACTCCCGACTACATCATGCCCGCATCGGCCTGCCTCCTTCAGGGTGAACTCGGCCTGGGAAGAGATGGGCTTTGCTACGACCTCAATGCCGCCTGTACCGGCTTCGTTTATGGCATGCAGGTGGGCTGGGCGACCATCCGGTCCGGTCTTGCCCGAAACATCCTGCTCGTTGGGGCGGACTTTAACTCAATGGTCACCGATTACACCGACCGCAGTACCTGCATTCTGTTCGGTGATGGTGCCGGGGCGGTCGTCCTTGGCGAGGTCGACGAAGGCTCCGGGATCCTCGGCAACAGCGCAGGAGTTGATGGCCAGTCCTGGAAGCATCTCATGCTTTCCGCTGGAGGGTGTGCGGCCCCCATCACGGCAGAAAACCTTGAATCCCGTGATCGCTACATTCAAATGAATGGACGCGAGGTGTTCAAATTCGCCGTTCGTGCCTTCAATGAAGCTTTTGAAAAAGCGGCGGCCGATGCGGGAATCGAACCTTCAGAGGTCGATCTGCTCATTCCCCATCAGGCCAACATTCGCATTATTCAATCCGCCATGGATCGATATGGATTCAATGCCGACAGGGTTGTCATCAATATTGAAAAATACGGCAACACCTCGGCGGGTTCCATTCCATTGGCCCTGGAGACCGCCAGACAGGAAGGAAAGCTCAGGAAGGGCATGACCTGCGCCCTGGTTGCCTTCGGGGGCGGGTTGACCCACGGAGCAACGATCCTGCGCTGGTAAGGCTGTCAGGGGTCACGATTCGGCCGGGCGGTTATTTCCCTCGTAATCGAAATTTAGGCGAATTTTGATTCCATTACCAAGATTTGTCTCCTCGTATTTCACACAGAAGGCCGGGTCGGAACTTTCACAAAGGATCATGCCCAGTCTCCCTGTCTCCACGGGTCCGGGATCCTCCATGGAAAACAATCTGAGGGCCTCAATGAAACGTGCCCGAAGCCTTTCCCGTGGAACACCCATGTAGACTGCCTTCCCCTCCCGATCGTGGAGGGAAACCGTCATGTGGGGATCAATGTATTCAATGGTGGCGACGCCGACACCGAGGGCGGCGCAGGAGGAGAGAAACCCCTGGATGGCCTCGACGGCATCGTTGGCCTCGTCAAGGGGGCAGGCCGGTTCCTGGGCGCGGACGCCTCCCATCACCAGGTCGATCAGTTCCCGGCGCGCCAGCGGTGTCATCTGCTGGTGGAAAAGACAGAAGTCATCATCTCCAAGGTGGTAAAACTCACCAAGGGCGCGGTCGAGCATCTCCTTGTTCCAAGTTTCAAACTCAACGTCGTTCCCCGTCAGTTCGGGAATAATCATCGAGGCGGCCCGGGTGCGACCCTCCACGAGGGCAACACGGAGCTTGCCACTCGAGGTGTATC
Organism: Candidatus Sumerlaeia bacterium; assembly: GCA_020831705.1. Lineage (GTDB taxonomy): Bacteria > Sumerlaeota > Sumerlaeia > SLMS01 > SLMS01 > JAFIGB01. Next base: position 8,545 of record JAFIGB010000285.1, read on the forward strand.
CGAGGGGCAGGGAACCAAACTCCAGGGCGAGAAGGCGGGGAATGGCCGCCATGAGCCGTTTTTGATCCTCTCCAAGGACGGGGGGAACTTCCTCGTCCCCTCCATTGGTGGGGTTGGGAGCCAGCGGCGAGTGATACTCCAATTCCCCGGCTTTTTCCGGGTGCTGGGCCAGGATCTCCTCGATGGCGGTGCAGGCCTCCCGGGCGATGTCCTTCTCGGGGTCGGTTCCCTCGATACGATCCAGGTGGGGAAGCGCCGCGACGGAACGATTCCAGCCAAGGCCCAGGACCGCGGCCTTCCTGATTTCCGGCACCGGTGAATTCAGAAGTTGAAGAAGGATTGTAATCGCTCGAATTTCCATCGTCTTCGCCACCAAAGAGACGAGGATGGCGATGTCGGGCTCGTTGGGATATCGAAGCAGGAAAGCGTGGAGGGGATCGAGGATGATGTGGCCGCGGCGCAGAAGCTCGGTAAAGAGCTCATCAGCCTCGGGGCCTTCCTGCAGTTGGACAAGTCGGGCGAACTGATGATCAAAGGGGGAAGGTTCAAATTCCGGCATTCCAATATACCTGTCTTCATGAATCTGCATGGGACTACCCAACCAGCGCCGTCATGGCATAAATCAAAGACCGTCATTGGGGCAATGGGGGTTTTCACGGGACCGGGTTGGGAAGGGAAAGATTGCAGTTCCCCTGGAACCGTCAGTCGTGGTAGATCATGGCAAGTTCGATGGAATGGAACAAAAAGCCGTCGGGGATGAACCGAACCAGATGACAATATCCAGATTTCCAGTCCCACTTTTGATCCTGCTCCTCCTCGTGGTTGCCTGCGGGGGGCAACGCGACCACGACCCGACGGTCCTGCGGATCAATATACGGTCCAACCCACCGGACCTCGACCCCGCCCTTTCCAACGACACCTCCAGCCAGAAGGTGCTCCACGGCCTCATGGAACCCCTCACGCGGCTCGATGCCGATCTGATTCCCCAGCCGGGAGCGGCATGGACCTGGGAGCACAACGATGAATATACGCAGTGGGACTTTTTCCTCCGCGAGGATGACCGCTGGCACAACGGTGAGCCGGTGTCCGCGTATGATTATCTATACAGCCTCCAGCGCGTCCTGACACCGGAGATGGCATCGCCCCGGGCGGAGGCCCTGTTTCGTCTCCTTGTCGGTGCCCGTGAGTATTACGAGGCGGGCGGGCTAAACGGTACCGCCACCCTTGACGGCATTGAGATCTCCGAAGACGGCTCGCGCATTCGCTTCAACCTCCTCGCGCCGGACCCCCTCTTTTCTGTCTATACAGCGAGCACGCCCTTCGTGCCGGTCCACCTTGGGACTGTCGAGCGCCATGGCGAGCGCTGGACGCTTTCGCCCTCCACCTTCATGGGAAATGGCCCCTTCCGCATGACCCGGTGGGACGATGGCCGGGTGGTGCGCCTGGAAAAGGCCGACACCTGGTGGGACGCCGACAATGTGTGGTGGAGCACCGTTGAATTTCTCATGATCGACTCCGATGCCACGGCGGATGCGGCGTTTCGATCCGGTGACCTGGACGTCGTGACGCTCATGCCCACGGAGGTCGACACCTGGCGCGACAAGCCCGAGGCCCAGATCGCCCCCGGTCTGGCCATCTACTACATTATTTTCAATGCGCGGATGGAACCGTTCGATGATCGGGAGGTGCGCCGCGCCCTGAGCCGCGCCATCAATCGCCAAATGATCACCCGCGACATCACCCGGGCCGGCGAGATTCCCGCCACCGGGATCGTTCCCTCCACGATTCAGGGGGCCAGGGAGGGAAAAACATATCGCGATGTGGCCGGGGACATGATCGGGCCCCACAGCCTGGAAAGGGCGCGGGAAATCCTCGGCGAGGCGGGATATACAAGCAGCAATCCCGTTCCCGCACTGACCTTTTCCTACAACACGGCGGAGACAAACAAGCTCATCGCGGAACAACTCCAGCAGATGTGGTCGCGCCTTCCCATTGCCGATGTGCGGATCAACAACATGGAATGGGGCGTCTATCTCCAGGAGGCACGCGCCGGCCGATTGCAGGCCTTCCGCATGGGATGGGTCGTCCCTCCGGACCCCATGCTTTTCCTTGAAATTTTCACCACCGACCATCCCAATAATTACGCCGGTTATTCAGATCCGGAATTTGACGACCTTCTGGAACGGGCCTTGCACGAGCGTGACATGGAGCGCCGCGAGGATCTTCTCATCGAGGCGGAACGGATCCTCCTCGAACGCGACGTTGCCGTCGCCCCCATCCTTGTCTATACGCTTCCCTACCTGGTGAATGCGGATATCGAGGGATTGCGGGTGAACTCGCTGGACCATCTTACATACGTTCGCGCCCGCAGGCGCTAGAAAACCATACAAACAACAAGGAGCAAAAAAATGGCGAAGAAAATTGCCGTGCTGGCGGAAAACATCTACGAGGACCTGGAAGCATGGTACCCCATTCTGCGGCTCCGCGAAGCCGGGGTGGAGGTCACCATCGTTGGCCCGGAAAAAGACGTTGTCTATACAAGCAAGCATGGATATGCCCTCAAGTCGGAGGCGGCGATCGACGACGTCTCCGCGGGAGAATTCGACGGGGTGGTCATTCCCGGGGGCTACGCGCCGGACAAGATGCGGCGCAACCCGGCGATGGTGCGCCTGGTTCGTGAAATCTGCGACAACGGCGGGGTGGTTGCCTCGATCTGCCACGGCCCATGGATGATGGCCGAGGCCGACATCATGCGGGGGAAAAGGTTCACCTGCGTCGGGGCCATCAAGACCGACATTATCAACGCCGGTGGGAAATTCGAGGACGCCGAAGTGGTCGTTGATGGAAACATCATTACCTCGCGAACCCCGCCCGATCTTCCCGCCATGATGAAGGCTGTCCTTGCCTTCCTTGGTCTCTCCTGAGGTTACTGCCGGTGGCATGGAGGGGCGGTTGAACAATTTCGCCGCCCAGATACCCGCCTGCAGAGGATACCAGGGTGCCTGTTTTTCCCATCTCAAAGTTTGACCAATTGCGACCCGATTGGAAGGAACTCGGCGCCGGGCCACCCGAGCGCCAGGAAACGACGTCCCTTACCATCGTCCAGCACAACCGGACATATCTGGTTTTTTCAGGGCGGGCCATGGTGACCGAGGGAACCGCAAGCAACTGGGCCCAGGCGGGCGATATCATTCTCATCCGTGCCGGGGTGTCCTTCCAGTTTCAGGCGATGACCCCCGATTTTGCAATCATGCGCCTTGGGGGACCCGGCAGGGCAGGAACCGGGAGCCTGGAAGGCAAGGCTCCCGCCCCATCGGCGAACCTTCCCGAGGTTCCCGTGCCGGGGTCTGCCAGCCGTGGAGTTTCCTTTCAATTTGACCCGACGATGACCTTTTCACCGGGGATGTTGACCCGCGGTAAGGGGAATGACCTTTTTCTTACCTGTCAACTTGGCGCCCTGGCCCAGTCCCAGGTTTCCGCGATTCGCAGCCATTGTCTGGAAATGAATTCCCAGCTTGTTGCCCTTCATGCCCTCGTGGAGGACGATGAGGATGCGGCGAATTACTTCGATGATCCGGGGATGCGCAAGTCACTCCTCCACCTGCGGCCAAGATACCTTGCCGTTGAAGCGGATCCCTCAACGGCGAGGGGTCAGGGCATGGCGGCAATCATTCAGAATCGCTGGCAGCGTGTGGCTCATGTTGAGTGCATCGACCTGGCGCTCATGGTAACCCTGCGGGAATGGAACGCCGGGGAGGTTCGCGAGTTGTTCGGTTGGTTGATGCAGCGTCCACCCTCAAAAATGAAGCTGATTCTGCGCTGGAACCCGGAAAAGTTCGAGGCAACACCTGAACTGCTCAAGGTCATTGCGGCGATGTTGCCCTGGATTGTCGGGATTGACTACCAGGGGAGGAATGGATACGAGGAAGTTTGCGGGTACTTTGAGAAGCGTGGCTTCCAAGGGTGGATTTTTCAGGGGGTTGGTATATGAAAGGCTCGGGGAAGTCTCCGGCAATGGGGAGGCGGCAGGGCGTCCAGCCCAACAGGATCCGGGAAGCCTTCAGTGCTGTAGTTCTGTTTTTTCGTTGGTTGTTCCCCCCGCTTCAGGAATGGAAGGCCGTATGGCCTGCGTTTTTGTTGGCGGCGTTGTCTGCATTTCTTCTGAGATTGACCTACCATCCCTTCCATCTGAGTCCGCTCATCTTTGTGGCGTTGGTGCCCCTTTTTTGGTGCCTGAGGATCTGCAGGAATCCCGTGCTGGCCTTTTGGGCGGGGATGGTCTTCGGGATGATCAATGGTTACCACATTCTTGGGTGGATGACTTCCGTATCGCGCTTTAATGCCTTTGTCTACCTCGGCCTGCTCCCCGCGTGTGCCCTTTGGGGGGTGCACCGGGCACTTGTGTTGGGGGTGATGGCGTGGATGGTTCGCCGTGTGGATGCGTGGATTGCCCTTCCCCTTGGGGGATTGATTTTCGCCGGGATGGAATATTTCCAATCGGTGGGGGCCTTTGCCTTTCCTGTTGGTTTCGTTGCCCACGGTTTTGGCGGATGGACGTCCTTCGCCGTTGGGACCTCCCTGTTTGGAACGGGCCTGCTGACCCTTGTTGCCGTGATGGTGAACCTTGGCGTGATGGAATCGATTGCGGCCTTTCAGAAGAATTTTGGCAAGTGGGAGGCCTTGTCGCGTCTTGCGATTTCCATCCTGCTCGCCGGTCTCGTGTGGTATTACGGATCAGGCCAGGCAAACCGCATTGCCGCCGAACTGGAGGAACACGGCGTGGATGTTCGTGTGGCTCTTGTTCAGACGGGCATCGACCAGGCGATCAAGTTTGAGAGTTACACCTCGCCCGATGATGCCCGGCGGTTTGCGCTGCAAAACCAGATGTTTGCCTCCCTTCTGGAGCAAATCAGCACCATCGAGCGGGGATCGGTGGACTTGATCGTTACCCCGGAAAGCAGCCTGACCCACGATTTTGTCGATGTGGAGCCCCACTTCCAGCGGCAAACGATCGGGTATGTTCCCTTCGAGGACCTGAAGGAACTGGCGAACGACATTGAGGCCCCCATCGTTGTTGGTGGGATCGATTATCTTTTTCGCAATGAGGACGGGGAATTCACCGAACTCCTCGCCGAGGGCGTCGAAATGGGGACGGGGATGCTCCGCCCGGGTTACCGTGTCTTCGGTGGCCTTTGGGTCATTCGGCCCGGCCAACAGGGGATCAGCTACACCGCCGATTATCGCAAGATGCAATTGATGCCGTTTGGGGAAACGGTGCCGTACTTCGACGTCATCCCCGGCTTTCGCGAGAATCTTGTCCAGATTGGGAACTTCGACCGGGGGGCACCGGGGCCGCCCATTGGCGTTCCCCTTCCTGCCCACGTGGACGATGAGGAAAAGGTGGTCCGCATGGGGCCATCGATCTGCTTCGAGGATTTGTTTCCCTGGATCCACCGCCATCATGTTCGCGAGGGGGCGAATCTCTTTGTCAATACGACCAACGATGGCTGGTTTGATGGATCGAATGCGGCGGAACTCCACATGAGCGGCGCCCGCTGGCGTGTATTCGAGACCGGAGTCCCCATGGTGCGTGCCACCAACACGGGGAAAACCGTGATCATTGATGCCCTGGGCCGGGTGACGGAAATCCTGCCGAAGGAGGAACCGGGGATTCTTGAGGCGACGGTGCGGATCATCCCCGACCCTGCCCGAACCTTGTTCGTCCGCATTGGTGATTGGTTTGGATTCCTTGCCTTTTGGATCTCTGTTTTGGTGTGTTTCGCCGTTTGGCGTGGCGAGCGCCGTGTGCCCAGGGTGGGAGCGGCCCCTTGAAAAAGATCCTCCTGCTTCTGATTCTCCTCGTCGCCCTGATACGTCCAGCCGGTGCCGAAGTGGCGAGCTCCCCAACCTTGCGGATTATTTCCTGCGCGCCGAACCTCACGGGCATGCTCTTCCTCCTCGACCTGGAGGATTCCATTGTCGGTGTCTCGACCCACACCAACTGGCCGGAGGAAGCGGCTGACATTCCCCAGGTGGCCGATCTCTTCAATCCGAACCTGGAGGCCATGATGCGCCTCCAGCCCACCCATGTTCTGGGGCTTGAAAGCACCGTGAAGATCAATGAGTTCTTCGGTCGACGGGCCGGGGTGGAGGTTCTGACTTTTGGGCGCATCGAATCCCTGAAGGAAATTGATGGGGCCTTCCTTCGCCTCGCGGATGCCTTCGATCGGCGTTCCATGGCGGAGGAATATCTGGCAAATCGCCCGATTTCGAAAAGGGATGCAACAGATGGCGAACCGGTTCGGGTGCTCTTTGTCCTCGGATACGGATCCGGTTTGTCCCAGCTCAACGTCATCGGCCATGGAACGTATGTGGGTGAACTGATCGAGCGGGCGGGGGGGGTCAACGTGGTGCC
>JAFIGB010000302.1 GCA_020831705.1 Candidatus Sumerlaeia bacterium
GTCACCACGGAGAATGAATTCCGATATACGATGGAGCAAATGGCGTCTGGTGCTGGGGGAGATGGACCGGGTCGTCCCGCCTCCATTTGATCCACTCAGTCTTTCGTGGACCTCCCTGTATAGAGCAACGGCATTTTCAAATTTCCCAAGGTTCCACATCAGGTCCGCCCGGGCGATGCGCATGTCGATTGCCTCGGGATCGCGGCGACAGACCTCACCAAGGAGCCGCGCTGTTTCCTCGTCGCGGATTCCATCCGCCAGACGCCGCTTGGCGTGTGCCATTGCCAGGGGGCCTGCGTCAGGATTCAGCCGGTAGGCTTCGGCAAAGACACGGCTCAGGGCGAACCCCTCGATATTGGTCAGCCGGGCCATTTGGTTGCGGGAGAAATTCTGGGCAAGAGCACGGGCCGCCAATCGGGCCGCCTCCTCGTGATCCGCTTCAACACGAAGGACAGCCACTGCCTGTTCAAGGGCACGCCCCGGATCCATCGTCCGCAGGTAATGGGCAGCCATGCCCAACCGGGCCCAGGTACATCCGGGAATGGAGTCCAGTGTTTGAGAGAACCGGGTCACACTTTCCGGTGCGGCGGGTCTCGACTCGTATATACACCGGCAAAGCAGGTCGTGGATTTTCCGGCTCAGGGATCCCTGGGCGACGGCCTGCTCGTAGCAGGCTTCCGCCTCACTGTCACTTCGCTCAAACTCCGAGTAGGCGGTTGCCAGGGGAATGACAAGGTCCTCAATGTCCTCACCCCCCGCACGTACTTCGTCAAAGATCTGAATGACTTCCTGCCACTCTTCACGGGCGGCATGAGACCGACCCATCATGCGCAGGTAAAGCCGGCGATTGGGACCGTGTGCTGCCGCGCGGCGGTAGATGGAAAGGGCGAACTCATCAAGGCGCTGGTGCTCCGCATAATAATCGGCAAGCAGCTCAAGGGCACGCAGGTCACCGGGATGAGCCGACACCCATTGGGAAAGCACCTCCTCATCATTGTCCTCGATCCGCTCCATTTCCTTCAGTGCGGAAACCAACTGCTCCTCAGTCTTGGGATCATCGCGGTTCTCCTGATAGAGCTGACGGAGAATGCCGAGGCCGTTTTCCTGCTGGCCCGGCAGATCGAGCAATGCCTGCGCAGCCCAAATTCGGAGATCGCGGCGCTTGGGGTTTTCCAGTGCCGCCGAAAGGACCACCCCCACCTTCAACGGATCACGTTCCCTGCGATCCATGTAAATCTCACAGAGGCGGAGCTGAATATCCTGCCGCCCCTCGTCGAGCTCCATCGCCGTCTCCAGGAGCGCCACTGAATCACTGTCACGACTGCACTTGGCGAGGATCGCTGAAAGGCTGTCATCAAGGCATCTGTGGAAAAGATTGCGGGCGTCCTCCCTGGTTACTGCATCGGGCCAGGCCTGGGAACCGCGGGGGTCAAAATATGGATGGAGGGAAAGGGCACAGAGGCGGCGCGCCTCCACAAATGGTCGTTGATCGGGATCATCCCGCCGTTCCCGGAAGATACGGTGCCAGAGGGAGACATCCGTTGGCTTGCGGCGGACATGCTTCATGAGCATGGCAGTTTCGCCCCTGGCAAGGGTCCCCTTGCGCATGAGGATCTCCACAATGGAGGTTAGCCAATGGGGATCCTGGGGAAAGGCCGTTTCTGCCGCATAGAGGAGTTCGAGGCGATCATGGCCCTCCTGATCGAATTGATCCTGGAGGCGGAGGAGGGGCTCACGGGCTTCTTCGGGGGGGAGTTTGGCGTAAAGGTTCCTGCATTCGCCAATGGTGGCTTGGACGGCCCGCAGGCGTTGCTCGGGGTCCTTGAGCGATTTTGTGGAAAATCGGGAGAGGAACATTCAGGCTGCCCTCAAAGTATTCCGGTCAACACGGTCCGGTTCAAGGCCACACGAGCCTGTTCAAGCATGGTCCCAACCAACCCCCTGCGTCAAAACGAATAATGGAAATCAATTCCCGGCTCGCAATGGTCGATCCTGATTGCAGTTGTGAACAGATAAATTGCACAATCCACAGGTCGGAGGTAGGGCTTTTCCAATTGACCACATGGGATGAGTTGGACATTTGATACCTCATTGAGGAGTAACATTAGTGGCGACCAGACCCCATGGAAAATAACGAATCCAATCATTACCAAGAGAGGATCGCTGACTCGGATTCCACGGAAACAATCTTTCCGGAGAGTGCCTCAAAAGTTGAGTCCAGCATCCGAAAACGACGGGCCGAGGATGGGTTCCATCCGGTTCTTATCCTCATGCATGGGATTCAGCGGGGCGCACGATACAAGGTCACCCAGGAACCAACGGTCATTGGGAGAAGCAGGGGAGCCGATATTCAACTCAATGACGTGGGAATTTCCCGTCACCATGCCCGGGTAATCTGGGAAAACAGTGACAATCCCAAGGAAACACCCCGTTGTTTTCTTGAGGACATGGAAAGCCGCAATGGCACGGAATTGAATGGCAGGGTCATTAACCGCCGAGTGCAGCTTCGTGAACGGGATCGCATCACCCTTGGGAGGACAACTCTTGTTCTTGCCTTCCGGGATCAGGAGGAAATCCTCCACGATCAGGACCTTTACCAGAGCGCAACCCGCGACGGATTGACCGGCCTCGACAATCGTCAGCAACTTTCCTACGTCCTCCGCCACCTCCTGTCCAGTTCGGCCAGAAGGCGCGTTGCCCTCTCCATGCTTCTCATCGATATTGATCATTTCAAGCAGATCAATGACACCCACGGACACACCTTCGGGGATGGTGTCCTCAAGAGCCTCGCAGACGTCCTCGTCAGTTGCCTGAGAACATCCGATCTGGCCTGCCGGTGGGGGGGCGAGGAATTCGTCATTTCCTTGCCAAACACAGCAAAGGAACAGGCGATCGAAGTCGCCGAACGGATCCGCATAAAAGTCGAGGAGATGAAGATCCCCCTCGATGACAAATTCGTCAAATTGACGATCAGTGTTGGGGTTTCCGAAGCCCGCCACAGCGACAGCGTCCAGAGCCTCTTCGATCGGGCGGATCATCGTCTTTATCTTGCCAAGTCGGGGGGGAGAAACCGCGTCTGCGCCTTCGACGACACACCCGTTTCCCAGTTGGAAACCAACGAGACATAGGCACATAATAATCGACCCGCTCAAATTGTGTCCTCGACATTGGCCCATGTTTTGTCAGAGATACTTGCTGGCGATGAGATGATCTCATCCTCATACCCATGACCTCAGGAAACATGGCCTCAACAATGCAGACTTTCCCCCGCTTTTTCCTACTTCTTTTCCTCCCCCTCCTCGTTGTTGGTTGCAGCAACACAAAGTACAACCTGCTCACCCAGGAACGTTTCCCCCCCAAAGCCGACCCAGCCGAAGTGCGGCTTTATGTCAATCAAGTGCGTCGTCCGCATATCAAATTGGCGCATGTTCAAAGCTTCGCGGAGGTTTCCCGGGACAATGATGTCCGGAGGGACCAACTTCGCGACATCAGAGAAACGGCGGCCAAGGTCGGAGCCGATGCCGTCATGGAAATCCGCCAGATGAACAATCAGGTTCGTGGATTCGTTCAGGACGAACGGACTCCCTTCCGCTCCTACACCCAGGACCGTTACCAGACATATTTCCTCCGCGGTGTTGCCATCAAGTTTGTGGACGATGAGCGGGCCGCTGCGGCGTTCTCCAATCCCCTCCGTGATGCCATGTCCACCATTCCTCCGGGAGAAGGCTCCGGAGATGACATTCCATCGATCACCACCAGTGATCCCGAGGATGGACTGCCAATGGATATTGTACCCAGGGGTCTTGGTCCCCGGTAAATAACAAGGTAACTGAAGAGGAGCACCATGGGAATCGGGAAGGGTAGAAGCTGGATCATCACGGCATCAATTTTTGGGCTGTGCTGCTCGATGGCTCCCGCAGCGACAATGATGATTCGCTGCGAGTGTGCCTGGGAGTTTCCCGAGATGCTTCCTCCGGAATTCCTCGACAGAATGACAGGAATCCAGGTTGCCTTCACCCCCTCGATGACCATCGAGGCCGTCAATCATCCAACCCATGGCGCCCCCATCGACACACCCTGGTCGGTTCATGTGGAACAGTTACACGTTCACGCCAAGCCCACGTTTGTTTCCCCGGTGCTCGGTGCATTGGAGCAGGGGAATCAGGTCGCGGGAATATTCAATCTGGTTGTTGAAAGTGACGAGGAATGGCTTGAAATCGACGTGCAGGGAATTACCGGTCATGCCCCGATGATGGGACTTCACCGGGTCCATCCCAAAAACAAAACCCAGATCGATCTTCTTGGAAATCTTCCCGTTGGCGAGGAAATTATCAATCGCTGGTGGGGGATCCCTCTCGATTATGAGCCCGATGATCTCGTTGCCCTTCCTCTGGAATACACGGCAGAGCAACCGGGGCGGGAGTATTTGTTGCGCGAGGAGGCGGCCACCATGGTGATGGCCCTCATTGATGCAGCGCGGGAGGATGGCCTCGACATGCGAGTGTCCTCACCCTACCGCTCCGGGCGATACCAGCAACAATTGTATGGAAACGCCGTGGCCCGCCGGGGCCTCAGCCAACGTGCCAGCGCACCCCCGGGACATAGCGAACACCAGCTCGGTACGACCGTTGACTTTTCCAATCCCATAACGAGGCGTTTTCTCAACAACTCCGATCCACGCCATGGCTGGCTGCGTGAAAATGGCCACCGTTTTGGTTTCCGGCAAACCTACACCGCCGACAACCGTGCTGAAACCGGCTATATTGAGGAACCATGGCATTGGCGGTACATGGGCGCCCCGTCCATCAATCAGGAGTCCGAGTGGCTCTTTTTCTAGCCACTCCTTTGTATCATCCTGCCTTCAAAACGTCTTGCAGTGTTTCACCGGCCATTTTCGGCAGGAAACGCTTTGCCCCGATGGTGGTTGGGTCGTTAGAAAATCATGTCCCTCTCAAGAATGATCATTAATGGGGACTGGAGAAAAAACATCCAAGGAACACATTTCAGGATATGGCATTCATTAACTTGAACTCGGAAATTCCGGGCCCCAAGAGCCGGGAAGTCCTCGCACGGCGGGAAAAGGCTGTCACGAGGGCGGTTGCCCGCTCCACCCAGGTGGTTATCGACAGGGCCGAGGGCGCCCTCGTCCACGACGTGGATGGAAACACCCTGATCGACATGGCCGGAGGAATCGGCATGTTGGCCGGTGGACATTGTCCCCCTGCCGTGGTCGAGGCCATGCGCGAGCAGGCCGGGAAACTGATCCATCCCTGTTTCCTCGTTGGGACCTACGAACCCTATGTGGACCTGGCGGAGATGCTCAATGAATGCACCCCGGGGGACTTCGACAAGAAATCAATTCTCGTCAACAGCGGTTCTGAGGCCGTGGAAAATGCAGTGAAGATTGCCAGGTGCCATACTGGCCGCCAGGGGATCATCGTCTTTGAGGGTGCGTACCATGGAAGGACCCTCCTGACCCTTTCCATGACAAGCAAGTATGGGCTTTTCAAGAAGGGCTTTGGTCCCTTCGCACCGGAAATATATCGCCTCCCCATTCCCAACTTGTATAGACGTCCGGAATCCATGGCGGAGGAGGAGTACATCCAGTGGTCCATAGCCCAGCTTGAGAATGCCCTCATTGCCCAGGTGGATCCCTCAGCCGTCGCTGCCATCGTCATCGAACCCGTCCAGGGTGAGGCCGGATTCCTCCCCGTTCCTGCGCCCTTCCTGGCAAAAATTCGTGAAATCTGTGACGAACATGGGATCGTCATGGTTGCGGACGAGGTCCAGTGCGGCATGGGCCGCACCGGTCGCCTTTGGGCGATTGAACATTATGACATCGTCCCCGATCTGTTGATTTCCGGGAAGTCACTCGGCAGCGGGATGCCCATTGCCTCGGTGACCGGCAGGGCCGAGATCATGGATGCGCCACACCCCGGTGGGGCTGGTGGAACGTATAGCGGGGCACCCCTTGCCTGTGTGGCCGCCATCGAAAGCCTGAAGTTGATCAATTCCCCCGATTTCCTCGCCGAAGTTCGCCGGAAGGCCGCCATAATTCGCAGCCGCATGGAGTCCTGGAAGGAGCAGTTCCCCATCGTCGGTGACGTCCGGGGTCTTGGTGCCATGCTCCTCGTCGAATTTGTCCGGGATCGCCAGACCCGCCACCCTGCTCCCGAAGAGACCCTTGAAATTATCAAGGATGCCGTGTCGAAGGGTCTGCTGCTCATACGCGCCGGGTTGTATAGCAACTGCATTCGCCTGTTGCCCCCCCTTGTCATCACCGACGAGCAACTTGACGAGGCGCTTACCATCATCGAGAACTCCATCGCCCTTGTCCAGGACAGACAGGAACACGCCCGGGCAGCCTGTGTGAATGGCTAGACAACTGAATCAACCAGCCAAGGATTGAGTCTATATGGGTTTTCACCTGAAGCAGCTTATTGATGGACAATGGTGTGATGCCTCCGGGGGAGGTTCCTGGGATGTCATCAATCCCGCCACCGAGGAGGCAGTGGCGACGGTTCCCTTCGGTGACGCCGCCGATTGCCGCGCAGCCATAGATGCCGCGAAGAAGGCCTTCCCGGGATGGTCCTCCAAAACCGCCTACGAGCGGAGTGCCATCCTTTTCAAGGCTGCCCAACTCATCCGCGAGCGACTTCAGGAACTGGCACCCATCAACACGTCGGAAAGTGGCAAAACAAAGGGTGACGCCGAAGGGGATCTCCATGCAGCGGCGGCGCTGCTTGAATGGTTCGCCGAGGAGGGGAAACGCGCCTACGGAAGGACCATTCCCGCCCGCAAGCCCGGCAAGCGCATCCTCGTTCTCAAGCAACCCATCGGTGTTGTCGGGACCATCACGGCCTGGAACTTCCCCGCCTATAATCCCGTGCGTTCCTGGGCAGCTGCCCTTGCAGCGGGATGCACCGTTGTTGCACGTCCCTCCGAATATACACCAATGACAGCCATGGCCATTGCGGAGTTGCTTGTCGATTCGGGCCTTCCAGCAGGAGTCCTCAACCTGATCAACGGCGAACCGGAGTCCATGGGTCAGGAGATGCTGGACAACCCTGCCTGTCGCAAGATCGCCTTCACCGGCAGCACCCGCGTCGGGAAAATCCTCCTCGACGGTGCGTCCCGAACGATGACCCGGTTGTCCCTCGAACTGGGTGGGAATGCACCGGTTCTTATCTTTCCGGATGCCGATCTGGATGTCCTTGCGAAGCAGGTTCCCATGGCCAAGTGCCGCAACGTGGGCCAGGTCTGCGTCGCACCCCAGCGATTTATCATCCACCAGAAGATCAAGGATGAATTTGTCGAACGCGTTGCCACGGGGATGAAGGCGCTTCGTGTCGGGAACGGTGCCGATCCCGGCGTTGAGGTTGGGCCACTGATCAACGCCAAACAGCGCGACCGTGTGGAGGAACTTGTACATGATGCCCGTGACCGTGGGGCTCGCATCGCCGCGGGGGGGAATCGCCCCGGCAACCTCGGGAAGGGGTATTTCTTTGAACCGACCCTGATCGCCGATTACCCGGAGGAAAGTCGTATTTCCACCGAGGAAATTTTCGGCCCCGTTCTTCCCGTGGCCTCCTTTGATGATGTGGACGAAGTCATCGCCCGGGCGAATGCGACCCCCTACGGCCTTGCGGCTTATGTCTTCACGCGGGACCTCAACACGGCGATCCGTGCCTACGAAGGTCTGGAATTCGGACTTGTCTCCGTCAATGACTGGAATGTATCCACCATCGAGGGACCATTCCCCGGCTGGAAGCAAAGCGGCCAGGGACGCGAATGCGGCCAGGAAGGCCTCGAGGATTATCTGGAGGTCAAGCAGGTCGGTATTGGCGGTTTGGGTTTCTGACAGGAGCGATGTCCCGGAGTGGGCACCTCCCACTCCATGAGGACTCCTCCCCATGAAAGATCATCTCAAATTCTTGCTCGTGCTGTCGGCATTGGTTCTTCCAATTTCCGTCGATGCTGCGGATCTTGTTTTCTCCGAGGTGGAGTTGATCCCCACCGCGCGCCTGCGTTGGGGGGACACCGCCTTCATCGCCCCCGAACACTTCAAGAACCTGGATATACAGCCGGGGCAACAGGCACTCCTCAGGGCCGACGACGGCAATACCATTCCTGTCTATCTTCTCCCCATCAACAGGGAACCGGAAAGCATCTCCCTGAGGCGCACCCTCCGTGATGCGCTCGGTGTGGAGTCAGGGGAGGCGTCCATCACGCTGACCCTCGTAACGCCGGAGGAAACAGGCCTTGAGGACATGGAAATTGGCACCTCCATACGCACCCACCCGGGTGACACCACAAGGTGGCCCGGTATTGTTCTCGGTGGACCCCATGCGGATTCCGACCGCTTCACCGGTGAAATCGTTGAAACTGCCGCTGAACTGGCCGACATCCCCGCCGTGACCGGTTGGCGGGGGCGCATCAGCTTTATCGGCAGATGGCTCGACACCAATCGTCCCATGCAACGGGAACCACGGGAACTCTTCAGCATTCGACCCGACCGCAGTTGGACTGATGCCGCGGAGGCACTTTATCACAGCTATCGCGAGGGCCTCCTTGAGGTGGGAACGGCAGGCCGAAGAAATACCGGGAATCCACCCCTTGACCTGTATGTCGACTTCCACGGCCATGGGCTTTCTGTCACTGATGAGGAAGGGAATCGTATACACAGGTATGTT
>JAFIGB010000306.1 GCA_020831705.1 Candidatus Sumerlaeia bacterium
CCATCGGCTTTGGTCCGGTGACACTTCCCCAGCTTGAGGTCCAGACCGAGGCCACATGGCTGGTCCTGCCCGAGACCATTGCAGCGGAATGGAAGGAGCGCGGTCTCGATCTTGGGGTGGCGCTCAAGGGGGTGGGGGAACTGCTTCGGCATACGGTGCCGTTGTTTGTTCTTTGCGACCGTAGGGACTTCAGTGTCGCGTCGATGGTGCGGTCGCGGTTTGACAAGCGGCCAGCCATTTACCTTTGGGACCGGTATCCCGGAGGCATTGGATTGGCGCGCCGAATCCATTCCCAGGCGGCGATGCTTCTTCAGGCGGCGATGGAGATGCTCGATGATTGCCCCTGCACGGGGGGATGCCCCTCCTGCATTGGACCCCAAATGGAAATGGGGTCCAAGGCGAAGGAAGCGACGAGGGAACTTCTTCGGGCGATTACCCGATGAGGTTGTTTGGTGGGGTTACTCTTCGACTTCTGCGTTGGCGAAGTCACCAGCCCCTGCGACCATGAGGCAGCAATCCGCAATCCGCTGGGAATGCTGGCGCAGGGGCCCCTTGACCCGGCCAAAGTGATGGCCAACGACCGTTTGCATGACCATTCCAATCATCAACTGGGTGGTGAGCTGTGTATCCTGCTCGGGGATTTCACCGTTGGCTGCAGCCGACTCCATGATTCGGTAAAGAAGTTCAACGGGGTTCTTCCCATCCTTGCGCACTTCATCAAGAAGCTTGTGGCGGACGAGTATAATGAAGTCAAAGATATAGGGGTCCTTGTCGTGGAAGGTGAAAAGCGTCTCCACCAGTTCCCGGATCAATTGGTTAAAGGGGTAATTGTTGCCCATCAGGCTGCCAATCAAGTCGGCAAAGCCCTCGTAATGCTCAAAAAAGAGAGCGCGAACGAGGTCGTCCTTCCCCTTGTGATGTCGATAGAGGGCGCCTTCTGTGACCCCGGACCGTTCGGCGATGTCCCGGATGCTTGTTCCGTCCACTCCCTTTTCGACAAAAAGTTCCAGCGCTGCCCTCTCAATTGCGTCCCGTTTCATTGGCGGT
Organism: Candidatus Sumerlaeia bacterium; assembly: GCA_020831705.1. Taxonomy (GTDB): domain Bacteria; phylum Sumerlaeota; class Sumerlaeia; order SLMS01; family SLMS01; genus JAFIGB01. Next base: position 1,048 of record JAFIGB010000306.1, read on the forward strand.
CTGCCCATTCGCCAGTCTCCTTTTTCTAAATAATGTACCCATCCATTCAAACTGCATTCATTTTGTTTTCCACCACGATTGCTCCGGCGTGGTGCTCCGGTCTGCGTCCTGCGATTTTATGATGTCTTTTCGAGCCTCCTTTGCATTCGATGGTGTGCGCTTGGGAACCTCATTCGGACGTTGGCAAATAATGGCCAACCGGGCAAGGTGAAACATCGTTTACCAGCCGGCAAGTTCAAGGAAAGCCTTGCCCGCCACTGCCAAGTAGTCATATCATCATATCTTGATGCGGGAATGTCCTGCCTGCCCTCCCGATCATTGTGCTCATCCTGCACATCACGTTTACGAATGCCAGCAAAAAAGAAAGGGTTTTCCCTCTTTTTGGTATTTAAAACCCCTACAAGAAAGGCTCAACCAGCCTCATGGCCACAAAAATTTCTTTCGAATCTCTTCTTTCCCAGCGCGTCCTTATCATTGATGGGGCCATGGGTACCATGATTCAGCGTTACAAAATGGAGGAGGAGGACTTTCGAAAGGGCCGTTTTGAGGATCATCCGGCCGACTTGAAGGGGAACAACGACCTCCTGAGTCTTACCCGTCCCGATATTATTCTCGAGATTCATCGTGATTATCTGGAGGCAGGCGCTGATATCATCGAGACCAATACCTTCAGCGGCACCACCGTGGCCCAGGCGGATTACGGCCTGGAGCATGTCGTTCGTGACATCAATATTGAGTCCGCCCGCCTTGCCCGTCAGGCCGCCGATGAATATACCCGCCGCGACCCCTCCAAGCCCCGTTTTGTTGCCGGTGCCCTTGGTCCCACGAACCGCACGGCCTCCCTTTCTCCGGATGTCAATGACCCCGGATATCGGGCGGTGACCTTTGATCAGTTGGTGAAGGCATACCGCGAGCAGGCCGAGGCCCTCCTGGAGGGTGGCTCGGATATCCTCCTCATTGAGACGATCTTCGACACCCTCAATGCGAAGGCAGCGATTTACGCCATCACGCAAATGTTCGAGGAAACCGGCACCCGTGTGCCGTTGATGATTTCGGTCACCATCACCGATGCCTCGGGCAGGACTTTGTCGGGGCAGACACTGGAGGCGTTCCTCTATTCCATCGAACACGCCAACCCGGTTTTGGTGGGGCTCAATTGTGCCCTCGGTCCCGATGCCATGCGCCCGTATATCGAGGAGCTTTCCAAGCTGGCCGGATGCCATACATCCCTCTATCCAAATGCCGGACTTCCCGATGCCCTTTCCGAAACGGGTTACGACCCGGAAATGACCCCTGCGGTCATGGCAAAAATTCTGGAGGAGTATGTGGATGCCGGTTGGATCAACATCCTTGGTGGCTGTTGTGGTACAACCCCCGAGTATATCGCCGCCTTTGCGGAAATGGTGGAGGGAAGGGCGCCGCGTCGCCTCCCCGAGCCTCCCGTGTATAGCCGTTACAGTGGCCTGGAACCGCTGCGTATGGATGGGCCGGTTCGCTTCCTTGCAGTGGGGGAGCGCACCAACATTACCGGTTCGCCGAAGTTTGCCCGTCTTATCCGCGAGGGGGACCTTGAAGGTGCCCTTGAAGTTGCCCGCCAGCAGGTGGAAAACGGCGCCAACATGATAGACATCAATATGGACGAGGGGCTTATTGATTCCGTGGACATGATGACCCGGTTCTGCAACCTTGTCGCCGCGGAGCCGGATATATCCCGCGTTCCCATCATGGTCGACAGTTCCAAGTGGGAGGTCATTCGCGCCGGGCTTTGCTGCATTCAGGGCAAGGCGGTGGTGAATTCGATTTCCCTCAAGGAAGGCCCCGAACCGTTCATCGAGCAGGCCCGGGAGGCGCGGCGGTTTGGCGCCGCCATGGTCGTCATGGCGTTTGACGAGAAGGGGCAGGCCGACTCCACCGAGCGCCGCGTGGAGATCTGCTCGCGGGCCTACAGGATTCTCACCGAGGAAGTTGGCGTCCCGCCCCATGACATCATCTTCGACCCGAATGTACTGACGGTTGCCACGGGGATGGACGAGCACAACGACTATGCTCGCTCCTTCATTGAGTCCGCCGCAAGAATCAAGGAGGCGTGCCCCGGTGTGCTTATCAGCGGCGGTATTTCCAATATTTCCTTCTCCTTCCGCGGGAACAATCGCGTGCGTGAAGCGATGCACTCGGCGTTTCTTTACCACGCCCGGAATGCCGGTCTGGACATGGGGATTGTGAATGCCGGGATGCTGGAGGTCTACGAGGAAATTCCGAAGAATCTCCTCGAATGTGTCGAGGATGTGCTTCTCAATCGGCACCCCGATGCAACGGAGCGCCTCATTGAACTGGCCGAGGAAATCAAGGCCGAGGGAACCACGGAAAAGAAGGCCGACACCCAGGAATGGCGCCTTGCACCCGTGGAGGAGCGCCTCAAGCATGCCCTCATCAAGGGAATCGTTGAATTTATCGACGAGGATGTGGAGGAAGCCAGGCATCTATACAAGCGCCCCCTCCACATCATCGAAGGGCCGCTTATGGCTGGAATGAACGTGGTGGGTGATCTCTTCGGCGAGGGGAAGATGTTCCTGCCCCAGGTGGTCAAGAGCGCCCGTGTGATGAAGAAGGCGGTGGCCTACCTGATTCCCTTCATGGAGAAGGAAAAGGAGGAGATGGGTCTCGCCCAGGGCGAAGCTGCCGGAAAGATCCTCCTCGCCACGGTGAAGGGCGACGTCCACGACATTGGTAAGAACATCGTCGGTGTTGTGCTCGCCTGCAATAATTACGAGGTTATAGACATGGGTGTCATGCAGGCCTGTGACAAGATTCTCGCCAGGGCCGCCGAAGTGGGAGCCGACATCATCGGCCTCAGTGGACTCATCACGCCATCCCTTGACGAAATGACCCATGTTGCGCGGGAAATGCAGCGTTCGGGATTGAATGTGCCGCTACTGATCGGCGGTGCCACGACCAGCAAGATTCACACGGCGGTCAAGATTGAACCGGCCTACGGAAACGCCCCGGTTGTCCATGTCCTGGATGCCTCGCGGGCTGTTGGCGTTGTCCAGGAGCTCCTCGACAAGGATCGTGGTCCGGCCTACGCCAGGGGCATTGCCGATGAATATGTCAAGTTGCGCGAAGGCCATGCACGGCGCAACGAGGCGGCGAATCTCGTTGCCTACGAGCAGGCCCTTGCAAACCGTTTCACCACCGACTGGACCTCGACCGACGTTCCCGAGCCTGCCTGGACCGGTTCCCGGGTCATCGAGGATCAGCCACTGGTGGAGTTGATTCCCTACATCGACTGGTCCCCCTTCTTCCATACCTGGGAGATGCGCGGTGTCTATCCGGCGATCCTGGAGGATCCCCGTGTCGGTGTCGAGGCCACGAAGCTCTTCAACGACGCCCGGGCGATGCTGGACAGGATCGTCCAGGAAAAGTCCCTCCGTGCCAGCGCCGTGTATGGCTTCTTCCCGGCGGCAAGCAGCGGGGACGACATTCATGTCTATACAGATTCCAATCGCACAAAAGTGGCCACCACGTTCCATTGCCTGCGCCAGCAGGCAGTGCGGGCAAAGGACGGAAAGACGACCTGTTCATTGGCCGACTTTGTTGCCCCGGTCGAAAGCGGCGCCCGCGACCATATCGGAGGTTTTGCCGTCACAACCGGCCATGGCCTCGATGAGTTGGTGGCGCGGTATGAGAAGGAAATGAACGACTACGACAAGATCATGGTTCAGGCCCTTGCGGATCGACTGGCCGAGGCCTTTGCCGAGTATCTCCACGAAAAGGTGCGTCAGGATTGGCGGTATGAAAAGCCCGGTGCGTACAATACGGAGGACCTGGTGCGTGAAAAATATCGTGGTATTCGCCCCGCGCCCGGTTATCCGGCATGTCCGGACCACACCGAGAAGCCGATACTCTTCGATCTCCTGAAGGTGGAGGAATCCGCCGGGATCAGATTAACGGAAAGTTGCGCGATGACCCCGGCAAGCAGTGTCAGCGGATACTATTTCGCCCATCCTGAAAGCTTCTACTTCAGCGTCGGAAAAATCAACCGTGACCAGGTGGAGGCATACGCCGGGCGCAAGGGAATGACCATCCCGGAGGTGGAACGCTGGCTTTCACCGTGGCTTGCGTACGACCCCAAGTAACCCTGGACTTCAGGTTTCGAAAATCATCGCGTCATTGGCGAAGGCCTTGAACTCCAGGGCGTTCCCGGCGGGATCGAAAAAGAACATCGTTGCCTGCTCGCCCGGCTCCCCCTGGAAACGGATCTTGGGGGCGATGAGGAAATCGGTTCCCTCGGCAACAAGTCGCTCGGACAGGGCCTTCCAGTCGGCCATCTCCATGATGACTCCAAAGTGGCGGGAGGGGACCTTGTCTCCATCAACGGGGTTCTCCTTGGGCTTGCCGTCCAGTTCCGCAAGGTGGACAGTCACCTGATGGCCAAAGAAATTGAAATCGATCCAGCGCTCGGATTCCCTGCCGATGCTGCAACCGACCTTTGTTGTGTAAAACTGACGGGCAGCCTCCAGATCATTGACGGGGAGGGCGAGATGAAATGGGCGGACATTCATGGGTGGTTCACCTTTCAGGTTGGTCACGTGGATGGACGGTCGACATCCACGATTGCGTGAAATTTATGGGAGACGCATGGTGACGCAAGCCCCTTTTCTCCACGGCCCAGGATTGGGTGCCAGCGATGAAAATAATCCGTGGCGGGTGTGTTTTTCCCCTTGCTCCGAACGGCCCGCTGAGTAGGCTCACACGTCCTACCGGGTCGGGGTGTAGCGCAGCCTGGTAGCGCACTCGTCTGGGGGGCGAGTGGTCGCTGGTTCAAATCCAGTCACCCCGACCATTTTCAACTTTAGCATTTTCAAGGATTCAGCTCCGGATTTTCGCCGGGGCTGAATCTCTTTTGTGCCCACTTTTTCCACCTCGACGGATTGGGTCATTTGCCCCGCGGGATCGTGTCCTGAAGGTTCAGGACCGTCCGTCCCATGCCGTGTCATCTCCTCCAATATTCCGTTGATAATCGGACCCAACAAGTCTTACATGGTCGAAGAAGGCAGGGGAAATTGCACCCACCCCGGTCACATGGTGGAACTCAAAATGATTCCCCCGCCTTTTTTGTAACGTCTATAAGGACGCACGAAGCAGGTAACTGAAGGACGGATGATAATGGAGAAAAAAGTTCCCCTTCTCACGGTTAAGATTGCCGGTGGCTCTGTGGGTCCCGGGCGTATTCCGGTGCAGCACCTGCTTCGGCTCATTGCCAACATGGAAAAGGCTCTCTTTAGAACGGGTATGGTTCTGTCAGGGACGGCTGACAGTCTTCGCAAGGGCCCCCGTGAAAAGCGCATCAAGGAGGCCGTGGCGCTGGACCTGGTCCTGTTGACCCATGGAAGTCCTTCAGTGGTTCTTGGATTTGAGCGGGATGGCCACCACGATGGTGATCTGTTTGGGAATGACTTCGGTACTCAGGTTTTCGAATCTGCACTGGACTGTCTTCAGCTCATTCAGGAGGGTGGAGATTCCCACCCCGAAGGTTGTGACCCAGGTGTGCTGATGGCTTGGCGCGATGTGGGGGATGTTTTCAAAAGGGATATATCCCATATTGAATTTTCACTCAACAGGGTGGAGGCAAAAAAAGTCGTGTCCTTTACTCCACATGGGGTGGAAAACATCCAAAGGCGATTGAGCCACCCCATGAAGAATAGACGAACCATCGAGGGCCGATTGTTAATGGTCGATTTCAAGGAACATGGAACACGTTGCCGCATTCACCCCTCGGCGAGTGAACCTGTCTTATGCCTCTTTGATCAGGAATGCAGGGACGAGGTGCTCGGCAATATTCTCCAGTATGTACGCATCGTCGGAGAAGCAAAGGAGGATCCGTTGACCGGGAAAATCTCAAGTATACAAATTCAGGATATTCAACGTCTTGAGGAGGAGACGGATGTGGGTATGGACCTCCTCCCTCAGGGCTCACCGGTTCCGGAGGACTTTTGGAATTCGCCAAGTCTTGACGAACTGACCACAAGGCAGGCCGTCCGTCCGGTTGGAGATATTCGGAAAATACTTGGCACCTGGCCCGGCGACCCTAACGATCGTTTTGAGGAGGAAGTACATCATATTCGGCAGACAGGTATGATTGGGGGGCAGACGTGAATGGGACCAACGATAATAAGTTGATGTTGGACACCAACATTATCTCCTACTTATGGAAAAATGACCCAATTGCCCAGCGATATACACCCCATCTTGAGGGGAGGATATTGGTGATTTCCTTCGTTACCGTTGGTGAACTCTATTTTTGGGCCGAAGATGCAGGGTGGGGAAAAAAACGCAGACAACTACTGGAGACAAATCTGCGAAATTTTATTGTCGTCCCGAGTGACCATGAAATCGCAAGATGTTATGGCAGGGTTGTCAGGGAGCGCAAAAGACAAGGCCGCCCCATCACACTCAATGACGCGTGGATTGCGGCAAGTGCGATCCGCCATGGTGTTAAATTGGTGACCCATAATGCAAAGGACTTTGAGGGAATCAGCGATCTTGACGTTGTTTTCGAAGCATCTTAATTTCCGCACACTCATCCTTTCCGGAGAACTCCACCATGGAACCAATCTACAAAGTTATTGAACGGGAATCGCCGCCCTGGATTGTTGAGGTCAATGAGGCGGACGGCTTCCTTCTCAACAACAAGTTCACGACGGATTTTCGCATCCGTGGCCACGTTTACGAGATGCTGAAGAAGGCAAATGCATCTCTTCCCGCCGGGTACCGCATTGTCGTCTATGAGGCATTCCGTCCCCGCAAGCGCCAGTGGGAGCTTTGGAACTGGATGGAGGCGGAGATGAAGCGCCGGCACCCGGATGCCACCGAGGACGAAATATACAAATATACACGGGAATTCATCGCGGATCCACGGGGATTTGGTAGTGGCCATCAGGCCGGTGGGGCGGTGGATGTCTCCCTTGCAGGTCCGGACGGCAAAGAACTGGACATGGGCACCGCCGTCGATGAAATGAATGACAGGACACGGACCCATTCATCCCATATCACCTCGGATCAACGTGCCAACCGGGCGATGCTCCTGGCGGCAATGGAGGCGGGTGGGCTGGTGAATTATCCGTCGGAGTGGTGGCACTTCTGCTATGGGGATCGGCTTTGGGCGGAGATGACCGGCGCGGAGGTCGCCTTCTTTGCCCCCCTGCAGGAGGAGTGACAGGAGGCCGTCTAGTCGCGGGTCACTCCGGGCCTTGCCAGGTCAATATTCGAGGGGAGCACATTCTCCGCCTGGGAATAGAGCAGATCGCGGCGTCGTTGTCGGGAGCGCTGGTAGGCGTCTATACTGAAGAGCACGAGGGCGCTCCAGATGATGCCGAAGGTTACGGCGTGGATACTCGTAAAGATTTCCCCGAAAAGGAGCACGGCCACGAGGAACTTGAGTGTTGGCCCGATGTATTGCAGGAACCCCATGGTGGTGAGTGTCAACCGGCGGGCTGCTGCCGCGAAGGAAAGCAGGGGGAGGGCGGTCACCAGACCCGCGAGGAGGAGGAAGAACATGTGCCAACCCACCTCGTTGAAAAAGACACCGGTACCCTGAAAGCCGATGATGGTCAAATAGGCCAATGCGACGGGGACAAGGATGGTCGTCTCCACGGTGAGCCCCACCAGGGATTCGGCGCCAAGGCGCTTTCGCAACAATCCGTAGAAGGCGAAGGATAGCGCGAGGGTGAGGGCAATCCACGGTACATGGGTGACCGAATTGATGGCATGAAACAGGACGGCAATGCCTGCCAGCCCCACCGCCGCCAGTTGCATGGGCCGGAGGCGTTCCCCGAGGAAAAGGAACCCGAGGAATACGCTCACCAGGGGATTGATGTAATACCCAAGGCTTGCCTCCAAAACCCGCTCGTGCTGGACCGCGTAGATAAAGACAAACCAGTTGATGGATATCATCAGGGTCGAGCCGACCAGATACCTCCGCGACCGGGGATCACGAATGACCGCCATCAGGTTGCTGCGGGCGCCAAGAAAGAATACAAGGGGGAAGAGAAACAGGGCCGATTGGACAACACGGTGGGCGAGGATCTCGAAGGCCGGAACATCCTTCACCAGATAGAAATAGATGGGGGCAATTCCCCACCAGGCATACGCAGCGATGCCGTATAGAACGCCCTTTCGTTTTTCTGCTTCCGTGGTCAGTGGTGACATGTTCGGCCCGGTGGGGGATGGGTGCATCGCCTGGAGATGCGGCGCGAAACCAGATAGCTAAAAGCGAGCCGCTCCAAGATGTTTTCCCTTGGAGCGGCGTGGTTGCTAACCTGTTTTTCCTTTGTAGAGACCTGTTGGTTCTGCCCGATCAGATCCCGATGGCCTCGGTGGCCTTGGCGAGCCCGCGGGCGTTGCCGGAGAACTCCTCGAGCTTCATTTCCTTGAAGAACACGAACCCGCGGGTTGCGCGCAGGCGCGGGCTGGGGTGCTCGGTGAAGAAGCGCTCGCCGAGACAGGTCTTCAGCATGTTGAACTGCTCGACCCAAAGGGCCTGGGCCTGGTAGCAGAACGGGCCGTCGTACTCATAGCTCGGGAACGAGGCGTTCTTCTGTGAGCCGAAGCAGTGCATGAAGCTGTCTGTCATGATGGCCATGGTGTTCAGCGTCGTGGGGACAAAGACATTTGCCTCGCCCGGGTGGAAGCGGAACCACACGTTGCGGTATCCCCAGACCACCGGCTTTTTCCCTGTCTTCTTGTTGTACTGAAGGAGGGCGTCATGGAGGACCTGAAGGACCTTGTAGTGGGTGTCCGGCCCGGAACCTTCGGGGTCGAAGGCGAGGCTGATGATCGAGGGCTTGAGGCGCTCATAAAGCTCCAGCACCGGCTTGACGTCGCGTTCGAGGGTGGGCTGCTCGGTGAAGATGTCGCCTGTATAGAAACCCAGACGGCTGTGAAAGACGTCCTTGGGGTCCGTGCCGACGTAGCCCCAGATCAGTTCCTCCTCGTACTCGCGCTGCATGCCCTTGATCTTCTGGATGATGGGAACATCCTTCTTACCGGGGTACTGGGTGCGCAGGTAGTGGAGGTTCTCGGTGATCCGTGCCTTGATATTCTGGAAGTCATCCTCGTCGTAGATGCTGATGAGGTTGAAGAGCATGCGACGGGCCTGGGCCTTGCGGCGCATTTCCTCGCAGCGGGCGGCAATGCCATCGAGGAAGCGATAGACTTCCTCGGCGCGGGCAGTTTCGTTCTCGGGGAAGAAAGCGCCATCACGCAGATCCTGGTTGTAGGCACCGGCATCGAGGAACTCGACGACATCCTGAAGGATTTCCGCAAGGAAGCTGTTGGTGACGGCGGTGAACCCGCTCGTCAGGACGTTGAAGTAGTTCTTGTTGGAGGAATTGCGCACCAGGTGCATCACGTAGGGCATATAGCCAAGCATGATGTCGTCGTGGTGGGGACCGGTGTGGAGGATGGTCTGGTTGGACATGTCATCCATGCCGCGGTCGATCTTTTCGAGGATCTTGTCGCGGGTCCACTTTGAGATTTCCGAAAGGCTCCGGCCGGTACGCTTGAGGATTGCTTCGACCTCGCGATCGCCCTTGGCGTCGGAGTCGGACAACTGCTCGAGTCGCTTCTTCGAGGCAATGGCGCGGTTGATGGCGGCCATTTCGATGCGTTCCTCGGGAAGGTTTTCCATGCGGGCAATGTCATCGATGCGACGTTCGATGAGGCGAACGGTGGCGCCGCCCGTGAGGTAGAAGCGGGCGTTGGGCAGATCGTGGAGAACGCTGGCGGGGTAGCGTACGTTGCGGTCTTCCTGAATGGCGTCGGCGACGACCTTGCTCTTGGCGTCACCTGCGGCAAAGACGATGCCCACTGCTTCGGGGTTATGGGCAATGGTTCCCAGGCCGATGGTAAT
>JAFIGB010000247.1 GCA_020831705.1 Candidatus Sumerlaeia bacterium
AGCGGAAATCTGGAGCGAGGGAATCGGGCTGAAGAATAAAAACAGCTTCATGGAGGGTGAGGGGCAAAACACGAAGCTGCCGAAAATCGAAGATTGCGCCGGATCAGCTATTTTTTATGCCTCAGGATAGCCAAACACGAGGCCCCGGCCTTCCAGGCCGGGGTTCACGGTCAAAATCGCATCCGACCCCGGCAGGGGTCTCACAACGTTCCCCTTGTATGGAGAGGCGTTGTCGGACCCCTCCAGGGGCATTCGATAATATCTCTCGCCAGTTTTCTCCAGGGCAATTCAGTTCACGGTCACATATTTTTCCGCCCACACCGGGACGAATACACCAGAACCACCCTCCCTTCTGCTTCTGTTGACCCCCCCAACTCATCCCCTTGGGCCGCCTTCGCCCTTGATCCCTCCGCCCTTCCCGGTTCAAGTTCCCCGCCCGCGCAAATTGGGCGCGGGACAATCCTGCTTCCCTGCGAAGCATCGGCGAATTGACCATGACCATCAGCAACGGAAAAGAACTCCGACAGGCTTATCTCGAATACTTTCGCACCCACCCCACCCATCCCCACCCGATCGTGGCGAGCGCACCGGTTGTGCCTCCCGATGATCCCACGCTTCTTTTTACCACCGCGGGGATGGTCCAGTTCAAGAACCTGTATTCCGGCCTTGTGGAGCCGCTCCCTTACGTGCGCTCGGCCACCGTGCAAAAATGCCTCCGTGCGGGGGGGAAGGGGTCCGATCTTGAGAACGTCGGCAAGACCCTTCGCCACCATACCTTCTTTGAAATGCTCGGCAACTTCAGCTTCGGGGATTATTTCAAGAAGGAAGCCATCACCTTCGCCTGGACGTTTGTTACCGAGCACATGGGCCTCGATCCCGATCGACTTTTCCCGACGATTTTTGAGGACGATGACGAGGCCGAGGCGCTTTGGCTTGGGGAAACAGGGTGCAGGTACAAGCCAATCCGTCTTGATGAAAAGGAAAACTACTGGGGACCGGCGGGGGATACCGGGGCGTGTGGGCCCTGTTCCGAGCTCTGTTATTTCATGGGTACCGAGGAGGAGCTGGATGAAATCCGTCAAGCCTACAAGACCGACCAGGCCGCGGCGATGGCGTCCCTTGCCCATCGGATTGTGGAGGAGGGCGATCTCTTCCTTGAAATCTGGAATATGGTGTTCCCCCAGTTCGACCAACAAAAGGACGGATCCCGTCCTCCCCTGAAATACAGGGGAATTGATACGGGGGCCGGACTGGAGCGGATGACCGTCGCCCTGATGAAGCAGAAGACCGGGCGCCCGGCAACACCGTACGAGACGGATCTCATGTGGCCCATTACCAGCGCCGCTGCGGATGCGGTGGGTGTCAAGTATGTGCCGTTGGCGGATGGCGGTGATGACAAGATTGCCCGCGAACGTCTTGCCGTCAATGCCATCGCCGATCACACCCGGGCGCTGGTCTTCACCCTCACCGAGGGCATCACCCCCTCCAACATCGGGCGGGGTTACGTGCTGCGCCGGATTCAGCGGAGGGCCCTGCGGTTTTCCTCCCTCCTCGGTGTCAGCAATCCGTTCATGGCCGGCCTTTATGATGCGGTGGCAGACACCATGGGGGATGTGTATCCCGAGATTAAAAAGAACCCCGACTTCATTCGACGGGCCATCGGCCGCGAGGAGGAAACCTTCCTCCACACCCGTGACCGGGGGATGAAGATCCTTGATGAATTGATGGCCCAGGCCCGCGACCGGGGTGACAACAACATCGCCGGGGATGAAGCGTTCCGGCTTTGGGACACCTACGGTTTCCCCCTCGACCTGACCCGGGAAATCGCCACGGACGAAGGAATCGCCGTGGATCTGGGCGGATTCAATGCCGCGATGGCCCGCCAGAAGGAGGAGGCCCGCAAGTCGTGGAAAGGTGCGAAGCTTGACGTCGATTTCGAAATTCTCGATGCCGTTTACGAGTCCAACGGCGCCACGGACTTCGTTGGATACGACGGCGTTGGGCCGGTCTCCAGTGTGGTCCTCGCCATTGCCGAGAACGGCAAGTTGGTGGAGGAACTGGCACCCGGCAAGGAAGCGATGGTGGTCCTTAAATCCACCCCCTTTTACGCCGAAAGCGGTGGTCAGGTGGGGGATACGGGCGTCCTGAAGGTTGGTAATTCCCGTTTTGAGGTGGAGGATTGCCAGAAAAGTCCCCAGGGCCTTTACCTTCACAAGGGGAAGCTGGTGGAGGGAACGCTCAAGGTGCAGGATGCCGTGGAGGCCACGGTGGATGGGGCGCGGCGTACCGCCATTCGGCGCAATCACAGCTCCGTTCACCTTCTTCAGGCCGCACTCAAGGAAGTTCTCGGCGACCACGTCACCCAGGCCGGTTCATGGGTTGGACCCACCGGTTCACGATTCGACTTCACCCACCCCGAAGGTCTGAGTGTGGAAAACCTGCGGGCCATTGAGGAGCGCATCAACGCCCTCATCGCCCGGGAAACTGCCGTGGAAACGGAAGTGATGGCCATCGACGAAGCAAAGAAGAAGGGCGCCATCGCCCCCTTCGGCGAGAAGTATGGTGCCGTCGTGCGCGTGGTTTCCATGGGACCGGAAAGCATTGAGTTCTGCGGCGGAACCCACGTCGCCAATACCGGGGATATACTTCAGTATCGCATTCGGAGCGAATCGAGCATCGCCTCGGGGATCCGCCGTATTGAGGCCGTTGCCGGTGAAGGCGCCGGCGAGGAGGCCCGCGAGGAGCATTACGAGGTCCTCGTGCCCCTCCAATCCCGTCTGGCGGTGAAGGGACGCGAGGTCGTCGAGCGCGTGGGTGCCCTTCAGGACCGGGTGAAGGAACTGGAAAAGGAAGTGGCCCGACTGCGCCGGGAAATGGCGCTCAAAGATCTCGACAGCCAGGTGGACAACGCCCGCGAGATCAAGGGTTGCCGGGTGGCGGTCGTGCGCATGGATGGTCTTGGCGGTGGGGAACTTCGCACCGTGGCGACGGCGTTGCGCGACAAACTCGGGAAGTTGGGCGTCGCCATCGTCCTTGGGGACACGGGCGGGAAGGTCGGCCTCGTGGTTGCCTCCGCACCGGATGCCCAGGGGGCGCTTCCGGCCGGGAAGATCGTCCAGAAACTCGGTCCCCTCCTCGGTGGCAAGGGGGGTGGCAAGCCGGACATGGCCCAGGGCGGCGGTACCGACGTGGCCGCCATTGATGAGGTGATGGCAAGGGCCGGGGAATTACTGACCGACTAAGGAAAATTCAGGGCTGCCGAGGATTCGATTCGGCGGCCCTAAAAAAAATCAAAAAGAAGACATGGGCGATAATGATTGACGGGAATCGGGGTTTAGGGAAAACTACCGTTAATGGAGCCGTTTCTGTTCTTCCTCCACTGACTGGAACCCGAAAAAATGATTACTCCCCACACCATCAAACCGAGCGATGCAATCTCCGTTTTGAATCAAATCACTGATGGGGTCTACGTGACCGACACCGAGCGGCGCATCATCTTCTGGAATGATGCCGCCGAGCGGATTACCGGTTACACGCGGGAGGAAGTCCTCGGAAGGAACTGCTCCGATAATCTGCTTTGTCATGTGGATCGGAACGACAATCTTCTTTGTGGGAAGTCAAGGTGTCCCCTTCACCGCAGTATTGTGACGGGGAATAAATCGGATGCCCCCATGACGGTATATGCGAAACACAAGAACGGCCATCGTGTGCCAACCCAGGTGACTGTCAGCCCGCTGATCAATGAAGCGGGTGAGACGGTGGGCGGGGTGGAGGTATTTCGGGATGTGACTTCGTGGATCAAGGATCTCGAGCGTGCGAAGAGAATTCAGGGTGCCACCCTCGGGGAGATTGAGTCCCCTGACAAGCGGCTGGAAATTTCCATTCAATACGCACCCCAGGACTTGATTGGCGGCGATTTTTACGCGGCACATTCGGTGGACACGAACACCTTCGCCTTCTTCCTTGCGGATGTCATGGGGCACGGGGTCTCCGCATCGCTCTATACAATGTACCTGCGCTCGCTTTGGTCGGATCACCGCCATTTGGCAGGGGATCCGGGGGATTGCCTTCTCAGGATGAACACCAACCTCAGCCAATTGATTGGCGAGGATTACGGTTTTGCCACGGTTGTACTCGTGTCTATTGATCTATCCACGGGCAGGGCACGCATCGCCGGTGGGGGGCATCCTTCGCCCCTTCTTTTCCGGCATGAAGGCGGGTTGCAGGAAATCTCCTGCCAGGGGTATCCCCTCGGTCTCATGGAGGATGCCGACTTTAAGGAAACCTCATTGCAACTCGCGCCGCGCGATCGCCTTCTCCTTTACACCGATGGTGCCATCGAGGGACGTGACGATTCAGGGGAGGAACTGGGCACCGAGGGCCTCATTCGCATGCTCAGGGAGTGCGGATATCCCACCAGGCATCCCTCGCTTGAACATCTTGAGGAATTGATCCTGAAGTCGACATCAAACATCGTCCTCGAAGATGATCTGACGCTTATTGAAATGGTGTATCGACCCAAAACCTGAGGATGCCCCACGGGTCTCCTCCATGGGCTGATTGGTTTATTCTCCTCGACCCCAGCGCCCCATGGCGCCTTATCTTCCGCGTGAAAGCTGGGGTGCATTGCTGCCCCACGCCCTGAAATCCCTTTGTCCACGGAATCTCCTACTTCACCATGACCGACTCACCATCGATTGTTTCCAAGACCGACCCCGCCCATATTCTTGTCGGGGTTGCCTGGCCCTACTGCAATGGCGAGCAGCACATTGGCCATATTGCCGGTGCCTACCTGCCGCCGGATATCTTTGCCCGCTACCAGCGCATGATCGGAAACAAGGTTCTCATGGTCAGTGGTTCCGATACCCATGGGACTCCTGTCACGATCAAGGCCGACGAGGAGGGAATCACCCCGCCCCAGGTCATCGATCGCTACCACCCGCTCTTTATTGAAAGTTACCTCAAGCTGGGGCTGACATTTGATCTGTTTACCCACACGGATACCGAGAACCACTGGAACGTAACCCAGGACATGTTCCTGCGTCACCACGAGAAGGGGCTGATCAGCAAGGCCACCGAAAAGCAGCTTTTTGATCCCAGGGATGGGCGCTTCCTTCCTGACCGTTATGTGGAGGGCATCTGCCCCAAGTGCGGCAACGAGGAGGCCCGGGGGGACCAGTGCGACAACTGCGGGGCGACCTACGATGCCACCGAGTTGAAATCCCCCCGCTCCAAGATTAGCGGAAACACGGAACTGGAAGTTCGCGAGACGGAGCATTTCTTTCTCGAACTCGGCAAGCTCAATGACGATCTTCTCAAGTGGTTTCCCGGGGAAAACAGCCACTGGCGTCCCCATGTGGCCAACTTCACCCGTTCCCAGTTGGAGGAAAAGTCCCTCCGCGCCCGGCCCATCACCCGTGACCTGAGCTGGGGCGTGCGCATCCCTCTTGAGGGGTATGATTCCAAGTGCTTCTACGTCTGGTATGACGCGGTCATCGGGTATCTGAGTGCTACGAAGGAATGGGCTGCCATCAACGGTGACAGCGAGGCCTGGCGCAAGTGGTGGGACTCCACCGTTTCCGGGACGAATCCCCGGTCCTATTACTTCATCGGCAAGGACAACATCCCCTTCCACACGATCATCTGGCCCGCGATGCTTCAGGGATACGGTGGGCTGAACCTTCCCCACGACGTGCCTGCCAACCAGTATCTCAACATGGCGGGGCGCAAGTTCAGCAAGTCGCGGGGGAGCATCATCTCCATTCGCAATGTTCTGGAACGCTACCAGCCCGACGCATGGCGTTACGCCCTGACCGCCATGGCGCCGGAAACGGTGGACGTCGATTTCACCTGGGATGACTTCGTGGGTCGCGTAAACAGCGAGCTCCTCGCGAAGTGGGGAAACCTTGTGAATCGGGTTTTGAGCTTTGTTGCCAAGCGGTTCGACGGGAAGGTCCCTGAAATTGGTGATCTGGATGAAGTAGATACCGCCCTGCAGGCCGATATTCTCCGTGGCTTTGAGTCAGTGGGGAAACTCTATGGTGGGGTGAAGCTTCGTGGTGCCGCCCAGGAGCTTTGCCGTCTCACCGATCAGGTGAACAACTACATCACCCAGAAGGCCCCCTTCAAGATGGTGAAGGAGGATCCCGCCGCTGCCGGTACGGTCATCGCGGTGGCATTGCAGTGCATCACCTGGCTTAACACGTTGTGGTCGCCGATCCTTCCCCACAGCGCCCAGCAAACGTGGGAGATGCTCGGTTTCGAGGGGCAGCTTTTCGGCCGCCAGTGGACGGAAGAGATCGAGGACGGCCGCGGCAAGCACCTCGTGTTGCGCTACGACCACGACGGAGCGATTGGCGTCTGGCACCCGGTTTCCCTCCCTCCGGGGCAGAAACTGGGCGAACCCCGCCCGCTCTTTGTGAAACTCGACGAAAAGGTTGCCGAGGAGGAAGGCGGGAGCTGAGGTCGCTCAAGGCGTTTTCCTGTCACCTTTTCACTTGGCGCTGATGGGGTGGGGTATGGATTGTGGGTTGGAAGTCAGCGCCATCGGTCTCGATCAAGGAGTCGCCCCATGCAACAACGCCCGGCCTCGGTAATCGTTCTCGCCGCCATTGGTGGTTTTCTGGGGGTGATTGGCCTGCTGGTATGTGGGCTCAACCTTGTCGGTTCCCTGATGGTTATTGCTGGTGATGAAAACGCCATCAACCAGATGGCGGAAACCGGTCTGGAACTTGGGTCCTCCGATATTGCCATCCTTGCCGTGACAGAATTCGTCGCCCTGGTGCTGAGTGTTCTTCTCATGGCTGGATCGGTGGGGATTTTTCTTCTGAAAAGCTGGGGGCGCCTTTGCATGCTGACTTATGCTGCCCTCACCCTTCCCAATAATTTTTGCATGACGTTTTTCTACATGAAGGCGGCGCTTCCTCCGGCGCTGGAGCAAAGTGCTGCCGGGCCCGATGTGCCCATGGGCGGCGTTCTTGCCATTGCCATTATTTGTCTTTCCTGCGGATGGTTGATTGCCAACCTTTACCCCATCGCGGTCCTTGTCTTTCTGAATCTGAAAACCGTCAAGTATGCCTTTGAAACCGGTGGTACACCGCCTCCGGATCAGTGGGGCGGTGGCGGGGGAGGATTCGGTCATCCCCATCCCGAGCAATACGCCCAGCCGCAGCCCTACCCCCAGGGGTATTATCCACCGCCGAATCAACCCCAGCAGGACCAGCCCGCTCCCCAGCCGCCGGAGTATCCCTACTATCCTCCCGGGGATCAGGGCGGATACCAGCCACCGGCACCTCCGGAGGATCAACAGCGGCGCGAATGACGGCACCACCACGGCCCCGACTGAAGCGGGACCAGCGGATTTTCGATCAGCTGGAGCAGTGGCGCTCCCTTTATCATCACCCCAAATACCTCGACGGGGATCCCCTTCGTTTTGCCCACCGGTATCGTTCTCCAGCGGATCAGGAGGTGGTAGCGTTGATTTCCGCAGCCTTTGCATCGGGGTACATCAGGTTCATCAATGTCACGCTCGAAGCGATATTCGCCGTCATGGGGAAGCACCCTGCTGCCTGGTTGAGGAAACAGAAACCGGCGGATCTTGCCGGGAGGTTCGAGGGGATTGGCCACCGGTGGGTGCGCTCCCTGGACATTGAAATTCTCATGGCGCTTCTTGGGGACGCCCTCCGTCGCCATGGTTCCCTTGGTGCCCTTTGGGAGGAATGTGATGATGGCGATGCACCGACCATTTTTCCTCCCCTTGAACGCTTCGTGAATCAAATTCTTGCCGGTGACCGGGGTGGGGTTGCTTCCCGTGCCCGGGAGGCCGTGCGTGCTGATGGAACCATCACGCCGCTGGCGCCCGTCGAAACCATTCTTCTCACATCCCCCGGCAAGGGGTCGGCCTGCAAGCGCATGGCGCTTTTCCTTCGGTGGATGATTCGTCCCGAGGACGGTATTGATCTTGGGCTTTGGAGCCACCACACCAGTGCCTCGCGGCTGGTGGTACCCCTCGATGTCCATGTCATGCGCATTACCCGGGAACTGAAACTGGCACGCCGATCATCGCCGAGCCGAAAGTCGGCGGAGGAGGTGACCAGGGCCTACCGTCGCCTTTGTCCTGAGGATCCCTGCCGATGGGATTTTTGTCTCGTCCGGGCGGGAATTGATTCATGATGCTGTGTGGTTGATTTGTATAGACATCCATTCCGTGATGCTGAAGGGAAGGCAGGCATGATCCCCTCGAATACCGCCATTGACTTCAGGTCGGGAGTGGTTCATTTCCACGGGTGGCTGATGATGGCCCGGAAACTCCCGTCGGGGAATCGACATGTTTGAGAAGTATTTCAGGCTTGCGGAACATCGGACAACCGTTCGCATCGAGGCACTCGCCGGCCTGACGACGTTCCTCACCATGGCCTACATCATTTTCGTGCAGCCAGCCGTGCTTTCCGGTGTGATGTTTGGCTTTGAAACGGGGATGGACTTTAATTCCGTCCTGGTGGCAACTTGTGTGGCGGCTGCCATCGGAACGCTGTTGATGGCGTTTCTCACAAATTACCCCATCGCGCTTGCACCCGGCATGGGGTTGAACTTCTTCATGGTATTTTCGGCGATGCCGGCCGCAGCAAGGGCCGGACATGATGATCCATGGGCGGTTGCCCTCGGCTGCGTCTTTATTTCCGGTGTGATTTTCACGATTCTTTCCCTCTTCCGCATTCGGGAGATGCTCCTTAATGCCATCAGTCTTTCGCTGAAAAATGGAATCGCCGTCGGGATTGGGTTGTTCATTGCGTTCATCGGGCTGCAAAACAGTGGATTTGTGGTCGGCAGCGAAGGGACTCTTGTGGATCTGACTTCCGATATTGTCTCCCCCGACATTTTGGTTTTCTTTTTTGGATTGATTGTCACGGCGGTGCTTGTGACCCGGGGGCATCGGTGGGGGATTCTGGCGGGAATCATCTCGGCCACCGTCCTGTCAGCGATTCTCTTGATGGTCTTTCGCGGCTCCGAGTCGGAGACGATCCAGAACTCGGCCCTGTTGACGCGATTCCAGTTTGATCTCGCGGTGGTTTCCCTGCCGCCGTCCATTGCTCCCACTTTCCTCAAGCTGGATCTCTTGGCAGCGATTGCACCGGCAATGCTTCCCGTCGTGATTGTGTTTCTCTTCGTCGACATGTTCGACACCATGGGAACGCTCATTGGCGTCACCCAGCAGGCAGGCCTCATGGAAAACGGCCAACTTCCCAGGGCCAACAAGGCGTTCCTTTCCGATGCACTGGGATCCTCGGCGGGTGCCCTGCTGGGAACAAGCACCGTCACCAGTTTCATTGAAAGCAGCGCCGGTGTGGA
>JAFIGB010000308.1 GCA_020831705.1 Candidatus Sumerlaeia bacterium
TATCCTGGTCGAGATCCAGACGCCAAATTGAAGAGGCTGACAAGAGCCTATCAAGGGGCAGTTGGCTCCACCCTTTTCTTTTATTTCGTGCCTCCTCTCGCGCCATATAATATGTTTCTACTGAGTCTATATGCGGAATAGATGCCTGCAGTAGGATTTCCAACTGGTCCAATGATTCATGCAGGCGATACTCTCTCTCCAGATATTGTTGTAGAGCCTCCCAGTCTTCAACACGTGGCAATCCCATTTCCAATTGTATATAAGGCACTTCATCTATCTGGGATAATGAAGTATTGGTTAGGCGAGCCATCGTTTCGAATCGTTCCCGCTTGTAAAGGTTGGCTTCAGGCAGGTGCTCGTTATCCTTGCCTGTCACAAAATTTACAATATGGGTAGGTTGTATCAATGGCGAGATAGCATTCCGATCGGGTAGGAGCTTGTAGAGTTCACAAATGTGATAAAGCGATATTGCCAAGATCTGGATAGACACCTCTGAACTTTCCTTTGAATCCAATGCAGCTCTCGCAATATCAAACAGGATATTCGAAAGACCCGGACCCCATCGGTAATGAGGAAGTACTCCGTCCATAAATTCGACCGCCTCAAGCAGCGCTTCCATGGAGTCTTCGACAATTGCCAAATTAACAGCTTCCACTAGGCGGGCAAGTGTTGATTTGTGCAGCAAATCAATCAACGACTCTCTTTCTTCATAAGAGAATAAAGGGTGCTCTGACAACTTTCGGTAAATGGTAGCATATTCAGCATTTCCGTATAGCACTAGATATATATCCACTATTGCTCTTGCGTAGTCCCAATCATGCCTCAAAATCATTTGTCTAACTTCAGCTTTGTCATCTCGTGGCGAAGGTATTTCGGCCTGTTCGGGAGCGTCCTCCTTTATCGAATATTCACTTACCTTTAGAATATACTTGACTTCCAACGGGTGCAAGCGGCCCCTGATGGAGTCACTTGCTTCCACAGCTACTCTAATTGCACTCAGGGTTGGCTCTTCGATACCCACCGATTCTGTAAACCGAATTAATCGTCGTTCCTGAAACTTTTTTGACATAACTTCTCCACTTGGAGTATTTCTCATTCGCGTTATTATTTCATTTTCACTTCCTGATTCCCCCTCATGAATCTGGAGAACCAGCAGTTCATGATTTTCCGGTCGCCGATCTTCGTCCTCGTGCCCGAGAGATGTCATTACTACAAGCCTCTCGCCATCTGGCGAAACGAACCAATCCGCCCAGTTCCCCAAATCGAAGAGTCGTGTCACTTGCCCCGTCGAAAGATCTGCAAGGAGAATCGGTGACGACTTATCCTCAAGAGAAAGTAAGATCAGATTGGTTCTTGGATGAAATCGCACCCTCAAAGTTCTGGCAATTTGAGAGGCAGACCACCTTGACCCCATTTTGCGACTCAACTCCTCCAAGTCTAATGCGGTATTGCAGATCCCCCCTGTCATGTCGCACACATACAGGTAGCTGCTTGCTCGGCGACCATCAACCCGGTAGCGACTCATGGGCACTGTGCTCGCGGTCAGAACCTTCTTTTCGAATGGGCTAATAAAGCTTCTACCGGCATAAAATAGTCCAGGGATACCGGGTAAATCTCTTATATTCGTGATCTCTGTTTGCCCATCAGATTGTATAAACGCAAGTAAAGTTTCACTGCCACCTGCAACAAGCACTACTAACTGATCATCCCATGTTTCAATATCAATGTCGGAAAACCGAGAATATATTGTATGTCTAGATATGATTTCAGGGAGAAATTCGGAGATGTTTTCCGACTCGCGCTTCTCCAGATCAAAAATGACCCCATTTCCGAATGGGAAATAAGCAAAGCGCTCATTAGAGGTCACTTTTATATCCTGCGAGCGCCAACGAGTGTAAGTGTTGCTTCTTTCATAATTGAAGTCTTGAATCGGCCCTCCAAAATCCGATCGGTTGAAATATTTCACCTCCCATTTTTCGACTCTGAAATCAGATTCAGGGCTTCTATCAATCTTAACCCACATATTACCGGCAGGAGAGAAACTGGCATTGAAAAGACCCAATCCATTGCGGAGAGTTTTGCCACTAGTCTCAATATTGGGCTCGTTCTCAAGCCACTTGCTTGCAATCGAAATCGAGGCCAATACCGACATCGCTGACTGAATGCCCTCTTCCCACCAATCTCCCCTCAATTCTGAATCAACATTCCCGAGAAATTGTATGGTTTCCAGAAGTCTCCCTCTCGAAATGGCTGCAGGAATTTCACTGCTCGCTCTTGCCGATAATTCATCAATTAGCTGACGGTTTCTTGTACTTAGCTCCTCTTCCCTTTTTGTCAAAACAGTGAGTGTTGAATCCTTTTCGGCAATAGCCAATTCCCTTTCAGCTAAAGCATTTCTTGCTTGTCTGTTCGCCGCAGTAATATATGCGATGCTGATGATGGAAAGTGTAAGCAGGAAACCCAATGTCCCGCTAACTGTCAAAAACAGACGTTTCCTCTTTTGGTTTTCTT
The DNA here is from genome assembly GCA_020831705.1 of Candidatus Sumerlaeia bacterium. Classification (GTDB taxonomy): domain Bacteria; phylum Sumerlaeota; class Sumerlaeia; order SLMS01; family SLMS01; genus JAFIGB01. The sequence goes on from JAFIGB010000308.1 coordinate 2,512, forward strand.
CCTCCTGTTTACGTCTCCTGAGCCGCTCTTGCTCTTCCCTCAAGCGCTCCGCTTCCTCTTGGTTCTTCAGGCGCTCCTCCTGTAACCTTAAGCGTTCTGCCTCTTTTTCGTTTCGATGGCGCTCATCTTCCACCCGAATACGTTCCTGCTCTACCCGGAGTCGCTCCGCTTCCTTCTCATTCTTCAGGCGCTCCTGCTCTGCTCTTAGACGCTCCGCTTCCTCCTCATTCTTTAGGCGCTCCTGCTCTGCCCTCAAGCGTTCCGCTTCCTCCTCATTCTTCAGGCGTTCCTGCTCTAATCTGAGTCGCTCGGCCTCCTCCTCATTCCTGCGCCGCTCCTGCTCCACCCGAATGCGTTCCTCCTCGGCCCGGCGACGCTCTGCTTCCTCCTTCTTCTGCCGTTCCACCTCAGCGTGACGTGCCTCCAGGTTTCGCAGTCGCTCTGCCAATTCCGAGGCGCTTTTGAATCGCCGTTCGGGATCCTGATGGACGCATCCGGCGATGTCCTCACGCAAAAGAGGATCAGAAATATCGTCGCGCCATCCTTCTCCGATTGTATGGCCGAACTTGCAGGCCACGATCTGATAGAGCATAATGCCCAGCGCGTATATATCGCTCTGGATGCTTGCCTCCTTGCCCGCCAAAACTTCCGGCGCCATGAACAGGCGGGTGCCGGTTCGGCTACTCTCATTGCGGGTCATGGTCGTTTCGGCAAATACTTCCGTCTCCCCTTTTTTAATGGGAATCAATTTCCTGAATTCCTCCTCCACTGTACCGATGCCAAAGTCAGTGAGGCGGGCATTGGGGTTCCCCTTGCTATCATTCCAAATGAGTATATTCGACGGCTTGAGGTCCTTGTGGATGACACCCACGCTGTGGGCTGCGGCCACGGCCTCGGCCACCTGGGCCATCAACTCGAGCCTTGTCTTTAACGGGACCTTCTCCAGCCCACCTTCTTTTTGGGCATACTCCGCAAGGTTTCCCCCCTGTGTATATTCCCCTTCCAGATAATAGGGGGGATTGTCAAAATTGATGTCGTGGACTTTCGCAATGTCGGAACGTTCCTTGAGCTTTTCCTTGAGATGGCGAAAAATCCAGACTTCCCGCTTCAGGGCGCGGACTCGTTTGGGATTGAAACAGAATTTGAAGGTCCGGGAATCACCGGTTTTCTTGTGCTGCCCAAGCCATACCTCCCCAAAGCCCCCCTCGCCGAGTTTTTCGATGAGCATGTATTGCTCACGGCCGGGCACATCGGCCTTTACGGAGGGACGCCAGGGAGACACCTGGCTGTCGCCTTCCTCCCGGATTTTCTCACACTTGGCGTTCCCTGCCGGTGGATTTCGAGTGTCCTTATCGAAATAACCAACCTCAAAGACCTCCATGGTGAAGTCGATGCTCTTAATGCGATACTTGCCGTGGGAAATCCAGTTCGCGCCCGGGGCCAACTCGTCATCTCCCTTGGCGGCCCTTTGCGCGAGATCGAAAGCCGCATGCCCGAGGAGGGTTTGCCCGCCCATAGCCAAGGCGGAGATGCGGGCACAAATGGCGATGGCCAAGCCGGTGATCTGGGGGCGATTCTCATCGTCGCCGATATTTCGTTTATTCGAATCTCTTGGTAGAACCTCCCCGAACTCAATCCCGATCCTGACCTTGAGCCCTTCGCGGTCGAACTCTTCATCGGCGGCCAAGGCATTATGGATGGCAATGGCGCCTTGGAGGCCCCTGACAGCCCTTGGAAAACGCGCCAGTGTGCCGTCCGACCGGTCAATCACGGTTCCCCCATGAGCAGCGATCACTTGGGCAACAATTTCATCATGCTTTTGGACGAATCGATTCCATGTCTGGTCACCAAGGCGCTGTGCCAGTTCCATGGAATCGACAATGTCGGTGAGGAGAAGACAGGCGTTTTCCGCCTCAATTTTAGGTTCCACCATGGTAGGGACTCCGCGATTTTTCCGTCTAAAAATAACCAAGAACCATTAATATACCTTAAATTCCCCATGCAATGAAAAACATGGGCCTGAAGCACGTCAAGAAGGGTGGTGGTGTGAACTCCGCCCCCCCCCACTGGTTGAACCTGCCTTCACTCATCCTGTGCAAAACCGCCCTCCTTCGTGTTGACAGGTCTTGGCAGGGGATGGTCGATTGTTTTGTCATTGCATGGTAAAATGTCAATCTTCGGAGGCCCCGATCATGGACCCTCGCCACATTGAGGATACGATCAAGGACATTAAAAAAGACATCGCACGGGCGAAGAAGGAGATGGGGAAGTCCCTTGATCCGGCTCGCAAGAGGATGCTGGAGGAGGAAGTGGTAATGCTTGAGGGGCAACTGCGGCTTCAGGAGATGGAACTGGAGAATGCACGTCGGGAGCATTTTTGATCCTCTGCGTCGCTTCTCATTAACTGGCAGCACAAGCTTTCTGGACCGCCCTTTGTCGGTTTTTATGGACCTCCCATGCGCCTGTCCCGACACTCCCCAACGCTGGCAGGTGGGGCGGTGACTTCGACAGGGTGTGTGCATGAATTCAAGAGGACAGGCACTTAGGAATTATGTGATCCGGCGGTTGCTCCTCATGGTTCCGACCATGTTGGGGGTGACGCTGGCTGTCTTTATCCTGACGCATTTCGTCCCGGGCGGCCCCATTGAGCAGTATCTCATGGAGTTGGCCGGTGCCGGGGATGGCGGCGAGGGGGGCGGGGGATCCGGGTCGGGGTCGGGATTTGAAATCAGCGACCAGAATCTGCAGACCCTTCGGGAGTATTACGGCTTCGACAAGCCGGTGGTTGTCCGTTTCCTGGAATATCTCCGCAATCTGGTGTTTCTCGACCTCGGCAAGTCCTTCCGGTATGCAATCCCGGTGACGGATATTATCGGGCAGCGCCTTCCCGTGTCGCTCTATTACGGCGTCGTGACGACGGTGCTGACGTACCTGATCTGCATCCCCCTCGGTATGGTGAAGGCCATTCAGCACAAGACCTGGATCGATAATGTGACGTCGATTGTGGTTTTCATTGGCTACGCCATTCCCGGCTTTGCCCTGGGGGCGTTAATGCTGGTGCTCTTTGCGGTGCGCTTGCAGTGGTTTCCCATCGGTGGGTTTCGCAGCCCGAATTATGAGGACCTGTCACAGTGGGAAAATGTGAAGGACGTGGTGCATCACTCGATCCTGCCGTTGATTGCCTGGATGTCGGGTTCGCTGGCGGTGATGACGATGCTGATGAAAAACAGCCTGATTGAAAACATGAGCGCCGATTTTGTGAAGACGGCGCTGGCGAGCGGGTTGTCGTGGCAGCGGGCGGTGTTTGTCCACGCAGCGCGCAATTCGCTCATTCCCCTGGCGACGAGTTTTGGGAACAATATCGCGCTGGTGCTGGCGGGGTCGCTCCTCATCGAGCGGGTATTCAATATTCCGGGGATGGGGTTGCTCTTTTTCGAGTCGATTCAGGCCCGCGATTACCCGGTGGTACTGGGGCTGGTGGTGATCGGGTCGTTCCTTCTGGTGCTGGGCAATCTGCTTTCAGATCTTTGCGTGGCGCTGGTGGACCCGCGGGTGAGGTTCCAATGAGGCTCCCCGTCTGGCTTCGAATGAGCCCGGTGACCCGTCGCCGTGTGGCGCGGTTCCGGCGCATCAAGAGGGGATACTGGTCGTTCCTGATCCTGACGATCCTGTTTGTCCTTTCGCTATTTGCGGAGCTGGTCGCCAACAACCGGGCCATTATCGTGTATTATGAAGGGCAGTTCTTTTTTCCAACATACGCCCAGTTTTACGAAATGGATGTTTTCGGCCAGGAGGATGAGTTTGGCTTCACCGACGTGGAGGCCGATTACCGGGCCATGCGCGAGCAGTTTGCAGGGACTTCGAACTGGGTTTTGATGCCGCCGATTCCCTTCAATCCCATCGAGATGGATTTTACCTACGACGCTCCCCCACCGAATCCTCCCGATGGGCGCCACATTCTGGGGACCGACACCCGGGGGCGTGATGTGGCGGCACGGCTGATTTACGGGTTTCGGATCTGCATGCTCTTTGCCCTGGCACTAACCCTTGTGACAACAATCGTTGGAACGATCATTGGCTGCATTCAGGGTTATATGTCCGGATGGTTTGATATTCTAAGCCAGCGCGTGATCGAGGTGTGGCAAAGCCTGCCGTTTCTGTTCATTGTGATCGTGCTGGCGACGGTGGTGCGTCCCGGTTTTTGGACCCTTTTGGCGGTCATGGCGGTTTTTGGCTGGATGGGTATTACCTACTACATGCGCACGGAAATGTACCGGGAGAAGTCCCGCGAGTATTGCCTGGCGGCGCGGTCGCTGGGGGCTTCGAACGGGCGGATTGTGTTCCTCCACCTCCTTCCCAACGCCCTGACGCCGCTGGTGACCTTTACACCGTTTGCGGTTGTGAGTGGCATTTTCGCCCTGACGGCCCTCGATTTCCTGGGTTACGGGCTGCAACCGCCAACTCCCAGCTGGGGGGAATTGCTCAGCCAGGCCCTTTCCCCGGGCAATCGCAGGAACCTTTGGCTGGTGCTTTCCCCTTTCGCTGCAATCTCGATTACCCTCATTCTGGTCACCTTGATTGGTGAGGCTGTTCGCGAGGCCTTCGACCCCAAGCAGTTCGCCCGATACAAGTAGGACCCACCATCTTGAGAGAAGGAGTCCATCCATGAAGTTCTTTCAATTCGCAAGCATTGCCCTCGCCATGGGCCTGACCACGGCAACTTTCGGCGAGGCCCCCGAAGCCAATGAAAACGAAGAGACCACCGCAGGGATCGACCTTTCCTCCATTGAGTGGGTCACCAACATGGACGACCCGCCCATCGGCGACCCCAATGCCAAGAAGGGGGGCACTTATGTGGACTCCCTGCCCGGGTTCCCGAAGACCTTCCGCCTTTACGGGCCGAACTCCAATGAGATGTTCGCCAACTGGAGCCGCGCCTACTCCACCAATATCGGTCTGGTCTGGCGCCATCCCACAACAGACAACCACATCCCCATTCTGGCAACCCACTGGTCAATCCAGGATGACAACCGGACGGTGCTCTACAAGCTGGACGAGCGGGCAACTTGGAGCGACGGCGAGCCGATCACGGCGGACGACTACGTCTTCGCCCGCGAATTCATGTCCAGCCCCCACATTGTCGACCCCTTCTATAACCGCTATATCGAGGACTATATTGAGGATGTCGTTGCCATTGACGACTATACACTGAAGGTCGTCGGCGCCCGGGAAAGCTGGCGGCCATTGGACGACTTCAGCATCCCCCCTGTACCGCGCCATGCCACGGATCTCCAGCCCGGCTGGCCCGATGCCACGAACTATACACCGCCGGTGGTCCAGGGTCCGTACACCATTTCCAGCTGGCGCGTGGGCGAGCGCGTTGTCTTTACAAGAAACCCGGACTGGTGGGGATACGATCACCACTACTTCCAGGGGATGTTCAACCCCGACCGCTTCGAAATTACCGTGCTGACCAACCCCGACATGCAGCTGGAATACTTCAAGCTCGGTCGCCTGAGCACACACACCGTCGCCTCCGCCCGCGAATGGGCAACCCAGATGGAATTCGAGCAACTCGACAAGGGGTGGGTGAACAAGAAGATGGTCTTCCTTGAGGCCCCCGAGGGAATGTCGGGCATCGTTCTCAATCAGGACGTTTCCGTCCTGTCGAACAAGGACTTCCGCAAGGCGCTCCAGTACCTGTTCAACTTCGAGGAACTGAACTCGCGGTTGATGTTCGATGCTTATTACCGCAAGGCGTCGGTGTTCGAGGGAACCCCCTTCGCCAATCCGGAGCTGGAACCGTACCCCTACAGCCCCCGTGATGCGGGGCGTCACCTCCGTGCAGCGGGCTTTTCCCAGCGTGGCAGCGACGGCATCCTGCGCAATGCGGAGGGCCAGCCCGCCCGCTTTACGCTGATCTACGGATCGCCCACCTTTACGCCCCACATGGAGGTCGTCCAGTCTTGGTATCGCCGTGCGGGCGTCGATATGCGTCTGCAGCTGGTGGAGTCGGTAACCTTCTTCGAGCGGATGCGGGAGAAGACCTTCGAGGCCGGCCCCATCTCCATGACGGCGGGCTTCTTCCCTGCTCCCCACCAGTATTTCGCCAGCGAATTCGCAGGCACCCCCCAGACGAACAACTTCTGGAACTTCGCCAACGAGGAGGTCGACAAGCTCATTGATGTCTATCGCTTTTCGATGGACGAGCAGGAGCGGCTGGATGCCATGCACCGCATCGACGAAATCCTCCATGAAGAGGCGATCCACATCAATTTCTGGTCCGCCCCGTATATACGCATGCTGCACTGGCGGTATGTGAAGTTCCCCGAGTTCTATTTCCCCCGCCGCGCCCGCAGCACCATGGAGTATCAGGTGTTCTGGATCGACGAGGAGGAGAAGAAGCGTGTCGAGGAAGCCATGGCGGCGGGTCGCAGCCTCGGGCGTGACACGCAGGTGGAACTGGACCCCTACGGCGTGAAGAAGCGCCTGGATGCAGCAGCAGGAGAAGAATGATACACGGGAAAGACGCGTAACTTGGCCCTGCTTGAAATAAAGAACCTCAAGGTGGACTTCCACGGCGAGGGAGGCGTCAACCATGCCGTGGACGGCGTCTCCCTCTCGCTGGAGAAGGGCCGCATCATGGGTCTCGTGGGTGAATCGGGATGCGGGAAAAGCGTCACCGCCATGTCGGTGCTCCGCCTTGTTCCCGATCCGCCGGGTCGCATCGTTGGCGGGGAAATCCACTGGAAGGGAACGGATCTCCTTCGCCTTCCCCTGCGGAAAATGCCCGCCATCCGTGGCCGCGAGGTGGCCATGATCTTTCAGGATCCCATGGCATCGCTCAACCCCGTCTTTACCATCCGCCGCATCCTTGGCGAGATTATATACAAGCGCTTCGGGGAAAAGGGGAAGGTCGCGGAGGAACGGCTTGTCAAGGCCCTCTCCGACGTGGGCATCCCCGACCCGGCCTCCCGGTTGAGCGCGTACCCCCATGAACTCAGTGGCGGCCAGAAACAGCGCGTCATGGTGGCCCTTGCCCTTCTTTCCGACCCCGAACTCCTCATCGCCGACGAGCCAACAACCGCCCTCGATGTGACAATCCAGAAGCAGATCCTTCACCTGTTCAAGGAAATGCGCGAACGCATCGGGATGGCGATCCTCCTGATTACCCACAACATCGCCGTTGTCGCGGAAACATGTGACGATGTGGCGGTGATGTACGCGGGGCGTATCGTGGAAAAATGCACCGTGACGACCATGTTCGAAAAACCCGCCCATCCGTATACACGGGGACTTCTCGACAGCGTACCCACACCGGGGCAGCACAAGTCGGTTCCCCTGCGCACCATCGAGGGCACCGTGCCGTCGCTCTTTGATCCGCCCAAGGGGTGCCGCTTCGCCGATCGCTGCTCCCGGGTTGAGGAAAAATGCCGCACGGAGGACCCGCAGCTTCATGCGGTTGGTGACAACCATGAGGTGGCCTGCCATTTCCCCCTCCAGGAAGGGGATAAAAAATGAGCGGCGACGTGATTATGAAGGCCACCGGCGTGTCGAAGGAGTTCCCCCTCCGTGGCGGTGTCTTTACACGGCAGGTGGGGAGCGTGAAGGCCGTCCAGGACGTTTCATTCACCCTGCGGCGCGGGGAAACGCTCGGTCTGGTTGGCGAAAGCGGGTGCGGAAAATCAACGTTGGGGCGGACGTTATTGCGGCTGGAGGAACCCACCGCCGGTGGTGTCGAATTCAACGACATGGATATCTTCAAGGCGGGCCGGAAGGATCTTTTCAAGCTTCGGCGTTCGATGCAGATGATCTTCCAGGATCCGTATAGCTCGTTGAATCCCCGCATGACGGTGGAGGAAATCATCCGCGAACCGTTCACCATCCACGGAATCGGGACGCGGGCCGAGCGGCGGGAGAAGGTTCAGGCACTCCTTGCCGAAGTCGGCCTGAAGGAGGAAATGGGCGAGCGATACCCCCATGAGTTTTCCGGCGGCCAACGACAACGCGTGGGTATTGCGCGGGCGTTGGCGCTTCAGCCCGACCTGATCGTGGCGGATGAACCCGTTTCCGCGCTGGATGTCTCCGTCGCCGCCCAGGTGATCAACCTCCTTGTGCGCCTCCAGAAGGAACACAACCTCACGTATATCTTTATATCCCATGATCTGGCGGTGGTGGAGTATATCAGCGACCGCATTGCGATCATGTATCTCGGGCGCATCGTCGAGGTTGGCAACCGGGAGCAGATCTTCAAGTCCCCCGCCCATCCGTATACACGGGCGCTCATTGCCTCCAGCCCCGTACCCGATCCCCGCAGACGGGATGACACCCCGCCGATCAAGGGGGAAATCCCCTCCCCC
>JAFIGB010000249.1 GCA_020831705.1 Candidatus Sumerlaeia bacterium
GTTATGCCTTCGCCCCAAAGGTCCCCAAGCCCCTTCAGCTTTCTGTTTTTTAATCCGTCCGGGGGGGGCTGGACGGAAACCGGCCAATCATTGGGGGGGCGCTTTCCCTTGTGTAATGCGCCAACCCCCAACACCGGGCAACAGCGGCAGCGGTCCTTGAAAAACTCCTTCCACACACGGGCAACACAATCCGCCTTGGGATTACGGGAAGCCCGGGAGTGGGCAAGTCCACCTTCATTGAAACCCTGGGAATGCAGTTGATAGGTGCGGGGAATCGGGTCGCTGTAATGACCGTCGATCCCTCCAGCGAATTGAGTGGTGGCAGTATCCTCGGTGACAAGACACGCATGGAGGAACTTGCCCGCCATCCCGATGCCTTTATCAGGCCCTCCGCCTGTGGAGGGATTCTCGGTGGTGTGGCTCGGGGAACCCGCGAATCAATGATCGTCAGCGAGGCCGCAGGCTTTAACATCACCATCGTGGAGACGGTCGGTGTTGGGCAGTCGGAAACCCAGGTGGCCTCCATGGTGGATTTCTTCCTCTTCCTGGCCCTCGCCGGGGCGGGGGATGAACTTCAGGGAATCAAGCGCGGTATTCTTGAGATGGTCGATACCATCGCCATCACCAAGGCTGACGGTGACAATGAGACACGGGCCATGGCCGCACGGGCCAACTACACCGGTGCGCTCAAGCTGTTTCGCCCCTCGATTGCCAACTGGCAACCCCGGGTGATTGCCTGCTCGGCGATCACTGGCAAGGGCGTGAGTGAAATCTGGCAGGCAGTGACGGACCATCACAGCCTCTTGAAATCGACCGACATGCTGGAGGCCGTGCGCAAAAAGCAGGAACTTTCCTGGATGAAGCAAATGATCGAGCAGGAGGTTGTTGCACGGTTTTACCGCCGCGACGGCCTTCCCGAAAGATATGACGCCTTGAAAAAGGCGGTGCTGGAGGGTCGCATTGGCGCCTCGGCTGCAGCGGAAAAACTGCTGGCTGAATTTGGTTACGCCCATCCACCCACCACCAAACAGTAGGAACCCAATCACCCAGATGGAGGTGTTCAAGATGCAGGCAGCAAAGGCAGTAAACCATATCGGAATCGCGGTGGCATCGATTGACGATCAGCGCGATTTTTACGAGAAACAGCTGGGAGCAATATTCGAGGGCGTGGAAACCGTTGCCGACCAGCGCGTGAAGGTTGGATTCTTCCGCATCGGCGATGTCCGCCTGGAGCTTCTCGAACCCACCGACGAGGAAAGCCCTGTTGCAAAGTTTCTCGAAAAGCGCGGTCCCGGCCTGCACCATGTCGCCTACACGGTCGACGATCTGGAGGCACGCATTGCCGAATTGAAAGCTGAAGGCATTCGCATGATTGATGAGACCCCCCGAAATGGGGCCCACCACACACGCATTGCCTTCCTGCACCCAAAAAGCTCCCACGGTGTCCTGACCGAATTGTGCGAGCCGACAAAGAAGTAAGTTTCACCCAAGTTCACTTAGCAGGATAAAAAATCAGGGAGCAACCAGCCCATGAGTGAAGAAAAAGTAGTCGTCAAGCCGAAGACCATGGCAGAGAAGTTGCAGGAACTGCGCAACAAGCGTGAAGCTGCCCACCTTGGTGGCGGGGCCGATCGTTTGGACAAGCAGCGTTCGCAGGGAAAGCTGACGGCACGGGAACGGATTGACTACCTTCTCGATCCCGAGAGCTTTCAGGAATACAACCTCTTTGCCCGTCACCGCGCGGTTTTCTTCGGCCTCGACAAGAAGGAATTTTCCGCCGATGGCGTTGTCACCGGATCGGGGTATGTCAACTCCCGCCAGGTTTTCGTCGCCAGTCAGGATTTCACAGTCGGGGGCGGTGCCGTCGGCGAGGTCCATGGCGACAAGATCGTCGAAATGATGAATCTGGCCCTCAAGACGGGGTCGCCGATGGTGATCTTCAATGATTCCGGTGGTGCCCGCATTCAGGAGGGCATCGACAGCCTTGCGGCGTATTCGCGGATTTTTTACACAAACACCCTTCTCTCGGGTGTCGTCCCCCAGATTTCCATCATCGCCGGGCCATGCGCCGGTGGCGCCGCCTACAGCCCCGCCCTGACGGACTTTATCATCCAAACCCGCCAGTCCCAGATGTTTATCACCGGGCCATCGGTGATCAAGCAGGTAACCGGAGAAACGGTCACCGGGGAGAATCTCGGTGGGGCCATGGTCCAGATGGCAAAGGCCGGCAACACCCACTTTATTGCTGAAAACGACGACCACGCCATCGAGATCGCGCAGAAGCTCCTCAGCTTCCTACCATCCAACAATCTGGAAGACCCACCCATCGTGGATCACGATTGCGTGGTGGACATCGACGAGGAACTCAACACCCTTGTCCCGGATGACACCAAGCGGGCCTACGATGTCCGCACGGTCATTGAACGCCTCGTCGACGACGCTGATTTCCTCGAAGTTCAGGAACATTTCGCCAAGACGGCGGTCATCGGATTTGGCCGGGTCGTCGGGCGCACCATTGGTATTGTTGCCAACCAGCCGAATTTTATGGCGGGGGTGCTCGATATCGACAGTTCCGACAAGATCGCCCGCTTTGTGCGCTTTTGCAATGCCTTCAATATCCCACTGGTCACGCTGGTGGACGTTCCCGGGTTCCTCCCCGGTGTTGCCCAGGAATACGGCGGAATCATCCGCCATGGCGCGAAGGTACTGTTTGCCTACTCGGCATCAACGGTTCCCAAGATCACCATCATCATGCGCAAGGCCTACGGTGGTGCCTACGTGGCGATGTGTGCAAAGGAACTGGGGGCCGATTGCGTGGCGGCATGGCCCTCGGCAGAAATCGCCGTCATGGGTGCCGAAGGGGCCGTCGCTGTCGTCTTCCGCAGGGAAATTGAGGAAGCGGAGGACAAGGAAGCCAAGCGCCAGGAGTTGATCGAGAAGTATCGCGAAACTTTCTCCTCGCCCTACATGGCCGCAAGCCGTCGACTGGTCGACGACATCATCGAGCCGGCCGAAACACGGCGCTACATCGCCCAGGCCCTCGAATCCATGCACGCAAAACGGGAATTGCGCCCGGAGAAGAAGCACGGAAACATGCCGCTCTGATAACCCCTGAAGGAACCCACCGAACACGTGATAACCACCGGACTTAATCAAATATCCTCCACCCTGCCACTCGTCCAGTTGGCCGGAACCATCGAGGAGCACACACTCAGTGATGGCATCCAACTCACCATAGTCGGCATGTTGGTTGTCTTCATCGCCCTGTTGGCAATTCTTGGATTGCTGACAGCGCTGAAAAAGATCTGTTCACCGAACAGGAGCGCGGACATGACACCAGCAGCAGAAAGTAAATCGGGCCAGGGCAGCCCTGCAGTAACAAGCCCGGTTGAGGGAATCGATCCTCAAATCATGGCGGCAATCATCGCCTCGGTGGCCGTCGCCGTTGGACAACCTGCACGGATTCGCTCCGTCAGGCTCATCAGGAACGAACCAGGCAGCGCTTGGTCGGGAAGAGGGCGCACATCCATTCAATCGTCCCACCGCATGAGAAAGGGCATCAAATGAAGCTGAAGATCACCGTAGAAAACCAAACCTATGAAGTCGAAGTGGAGATCCTTGAGCAGGACGCTCCTGCAGCACCTGCACCCCGCGCCGCATTGGCACGCCCCGCTGCCCAGGCTGCTCCCGCACCGGCAGCACCTGCCCCTGCTGCACCCAGTGGTGGTGGCGGCGGAAGCACTTTTGCGGCCCCCATCGCCGGCACCATCCGCGCCATCAAGGTCAAGCCCGGCGATCAGGTCGCCCTGGACCAGGAAATCATGATCCTTGAAGCAATGAAGATGGAAACAAGCGTCAACGCTGACAAGGCAGGTACGGTCAAGGCGATCAAGGTCAACGTGGGCGATGCCGTCCAGTCCGGCCAGGCCCTTGTTGAATTCGAATAACACACCCAAATAGACCTCCCCGCCGGTACCAATCGGCGGGGAGACCAAACCATCCCTGACTAGATGAGCTTATGCTAGAGACTTTTTTTGACTTCCTAAACGGCTCCGGATTCGGCCAACTCACCATCGGCAGCCTGATCATGATTGCGATCGGGCTTGTTTTTATCTATCTGGCCATTAAGAAAAATTTCGAGCCATTGCTCCTTGTGCCGATCGGTTTCGGCATCCTGATCGGCAATATTCCATACAATGCGGGGAACCTCAGCCTCGGCGTCTATGACGGGCCAGTCAGCGAGGCATCGCTGGATTACTACACATCCGAAAGGGTTGTTATCCCCGGGCATGATGATCCGGTGGAGCCATGGACACGGCTGATCTATACAGACAATATGGCCGAAGGCACCACACAAAGGGCGGGTGATGTCATTGTCGTCCCCCGAAGTGTGGTCCGCGACCTGATCGCCCAGGAAATGGTCGTCATGGTCAACCGGGAACATACGGTGACCTACTATGGTGACGAACCCCTCACC
>JAFIGB010000325.1 GCA_020831705.1 Candidatus Sumerlaeia bacterium
ATCACCCCTCGTTTTTCCTTGGACCGAGGGGGGTGCTTGACCTTTGGGACGGCTGATTTTTCGCTGGGGCGTTGTGAATTTCCCCCCAAGGAACGCCCCGGATGGAAAATGAAGCCCCCCTTGAAGAAGCGATCATCAATGGAATGACCCATGCCGGTTGGCTGGCGCTCATTCCTGCCCTTTCCGCGATCATCTTCGCTCTGCTGTTTCACAAGACATTCGAGGCGCTTCTCGGTGCTTCCGTCCTCGGCTTTCTCATGCTTTGGATCATGGGGCGCATCGAGGAGGATCCCTTCACCGCCTTTGTCTATTCGCTGCAGGGTGTCATGGCCGACGAGGTCATCGTGTGGATTATTCTCGTTGTCGGCCTGTTTGGGAGCCTCATCGCCCTCCTTGTAAAGTCCGGTGGTGCCCTTGCCTTCGGGGAGTTGGTGTGCAATCGTGTGAAGTCCCGGCGCGGTGGACTTCTTGTGACATGGCTTCTCGGCCTTGTCATCTTTATAGACGATTACTTGAACGCCCTCACGGTGGGTTCGGCCATGCGGCGGGTCACCGACAAGTTCAAGGTCTCCCGCGAGATGCTCGCCTACGTGGTGGATTCCACGGCGGCGCCCGTTTGTGTCCTGCTGCCGTTTTCCACCTGGGCGCTCTTTTCCGCGGGCCTGCTGGTCGAGAACGGTGTCGCCGCCCCCGGGCAGGGATTGACGGCGTATATCTGGACGATTCCGTTCAACCTGTATGCCATCGCGTGCCTCGTGATGGTGTTCCTCGTGGCCATGGGAATCGTGCCTGCCATCGGCCCCATGAAGCGTGCGGAGGAGCGTGCCGCTGCCGGGCAGCCCATTCCCGATGGTGCGGAGGAGATCACCCTGCTGGAGCGCAAGCATGAGTCCGTCGTTCCGGCGTCCGATGCCCGTCTATACAATTTCGTCATTCCCATCGCGGTGCTGATCCTGGCGTCATGGCTTCCCGGGACGGACATTCCCAACGGCGTCTGGATTGGCGAGATCGACGCCATCAAGGGTGTCATCTCCGCTGTTGTGGTGACCTCGATTCTCTTTCTCATTCAGCGATTGACCTCTCCGGCGGAATTTTCCGACTGCTTTTTCTCCGGCATGAGGAGCATGGTTTATCCGCTGGCCATCGTGGTGATGAGCTTCGTTCTCGTGGAGGTGAACGACAATCTTGGCCTGACGACCTTCGTGGTGGAATCGGTCCGTGGGTGGATGGGACCGGCGCTGCTTCCCGCGGTGGCGTTCCTTACCATGGGCTTTGTGGCCTTCATTACGGGGTCGTACTGGGGGATGTACGCGATTTCCCTCCCCATTATCATTCCCGTGGCCGGTGATCTTGGCGCCAACCAGTGGCTCGCCATTGGCGCGGTGTTGTCTGCCGGGGCATTTGGGAGCCATCTTTGCCCCTTCGGTGATGCGACGGTCCTGAGTTCCGCAGGATCTGGTTGCGGGAACCTGGATCACGTCCGCACCCAGATGCCCTACGGGTTGATCTGTGCCGCGGTTGCAACGGTGCTTTATCTCATTCTGGGGGTGGTCCTGTAAAAAAAGATTCATCGGGCGTGAACTTTTTGGGCCTTGCGATTGTCTCAAGGGAATGATGGCGTAACAGGCGCCCATTCCCTGTCGGGCATCACCCCGGCCAAAGGAACATCCGATGAAGACCCTGACTCCCCTTGTTGCTGCCGCGGGCTTGCTTGCCCTTGGTGCTTTCAGTTTCAATCAATTCGCGATACGGGCCGATCCCAACCCCGGGACCCAGGGGTAACTTGGAGCTTTATACCAACTTGTAGAATCGCCAATTCCCACCCCCAACGGCAGTTTCGACAATGAAACATCGCCGCCGCTTCAAATCCTCTATTCCGGAGCTCAACCCATCGAGGCCCCCACGGATGGTCTCGACTCAGCAGTCCGGGGACGTACCACCCGACTTCAGGAATCGGAAGCGCACCACCATGACGATCTACTAGTGCGGCGCAGAACCAGTTCTAGATTGCTACCAGCACAGGAAGCCTCAACCCGACCCCAATTTACCTACGATCCACAGCATGGTGTGGTGTCGGCCGGTGATCTTTGGAGGGTAAAGAACGGGGATTCGGAAACTCCGAGCGGCAGGTATGGAAAGGTGGAGGAGGGGGGATACAAGTCCGCCGCCGCGAATGTTTCGACCTTTTCCCTGGGCGTGGATACGGCCTCCTATTCAAATGTCAGGCGTTATCTCAACTCAGGAACCCTGCCGCCAGCCGGAGCTGTACGTATAGAGGAAATGGTGAACTACTTTTCCTATGATTATCCCGCCCCGAAGGGGAACGAGCCCTTCCTTGTTTCGAGCGAGGTCGCCGAGTGTCCCTGGGATCTGGAGCAGCGGCTGGTGCGCATTGGTGTCAGGACGCGGGATGTGGATCGCTCCGCGGCTCCTCCGGCGAATTTGGTCTTTCTCGTGGATGTATCCGGTTCCATGGCGCCTGCGAATCGCCTCCCCCTTGTCCAGCAGGGATTTCGGCCCTTCATTGACCAGCTCCGTGATGAAGATCGCGTGTCTATTGTGATATACGCTGGCGAGACCGGCATCGTCCTTGAATCCACACCAGGTGACAACAGGACGCTCATTCGGGACACCATGGATGGTCTTGTGGCCCGTGGCAGCACCCGTGGATACGAGGCCATTCAGACGTCTTACCGTATTGCCCGGGAAAACCATATCGAAGGGGGCATCAACCGCATCATCCTCGCCACCGATGGCGACTTCAATGTCGGCACGACGAGTATCGATGAATTGACGGAAATGATCGCCCACGAGGCGGAATCGGGCGTCTCCATGACGATTCTCGGAGTTGGCACGAACATCAACGACGCCCTGATGGAACGGGTCAGCAGGCAGGGCAATGCCACGTATCATTACCTGGACACCGTGGAGGAGGCACGCCGCGTTCTCGTGGAGCAAATTTCGGGAACACTGATCACCGTCGCCGAGGACTTCAAGGCCCAGGTTGTCTTCAATCCGGAACTGGTGAACTCATGGCGCCTTGTTGGTTACGACACCCGCCAGCTTGCCGCCGAGGACTTCGATGATGACTCCGTAAAGGCGGGCGATATTGGCGCGGGTCTTTCCTCCACGATCCTCTACCAGGTTGTACTTCGGGGCACCGAACCGGTCAGCGCCATGGAATCGGACCTGAATGTTTCCGGGGAGGGAACTGAAGGCGAGTCGGAGGTCATCCTTACACAGCTGGATTGGGGGGGCGAGCTTGCCCGGGTTCAATTCCGCTACAAGAACCCGGGGGATGATCTGAGCAACCTGGTGGAATTCAATGTGCGGGATGAAGGGAAGTCCCTTCTGCAGGCTGACGATGATTTCGTCTTCGCAGCGGCCGTGGCCGGCTTCGGCATGTTACTCCGCGGCTCGGAATATATCCGGTTGTTGGACTACGAGACAGTGGCGGGGCTTGCGGAATCCACGGCGGGAACAGATCCTTATAGACAGGAACTTGTCGGGCTGGTTCAGAGGGCCGGGGAATTGACCGCGGCGCGTGGTGGCCAGTGAAGGCGGGTTGAAGTTTACCCGATATTTGGGAGAAATCGGCGGGCCTTTGCGCGGGCGGCATCCATGACCTCGCGCAGGGGCCTGCCGGTTTTTGTGGCGACGGCCTGGCAGTCCTCAAACTCCGGCACGGCACGAAGCACCTCCCCGTCCAGCGTCGCCAGCTTCACGCGTATATCATGGCCATCCACGGCGATGGATTCCGTCCGTCTGGGAAGGGCATACCGTTCAATGGGAAGAACCTTCACGCCGAGGGTGGAGGTTTCGCGAAAAAGATGGCGAAGAAGATCGGCCCGGTTTTCCTCCCGACAAAGCACTTCGAGGCGCTGGCCGGGCCGTCCCTTTTTCATCATCAGGGGAGTGAGGTGGGCATCCAGTGCCCCGTTGTTGAGGAGCATCGGGATGACCGCCGCCAGCACCTCGGGGCTTTCGTCGTCGATATCCGTCTGAAGGACGATGAGGTGATCAATTGTCCAGTCGCTTTTCGTCATGGCCTGGCCCCCGGGAAGATTGCTTCACGGGTTGTCGGCGATGAAGTTCGAGACGACAAGGGCAAAGTCCTGCCGCGGCCTGATGCCACCCTGAAAAAAGGCGTCGCGGATGATGCGGTAGGGCGAGACCGTGATCGTCAGTTCCGCGCCTTCCTCAAGCTTCGGAATAAAGATGGCCTCGAGATTGTTGGATCGATCACGGCGGAAAAGATCCCTCCGACCAACGGGCTGTGAATCGCCCCCTTTCCCCTTCTTCTTCGAGAAAAAGTTGCCGTAATACATCACCGGCCGTTGATTGGGTTGGCGGACCAGGGTCTGCAGATCCAGGTCGTTGATGATGTGACCCTGAAAGGAGCCGAAGGTGGGCGAGGGAGGATCGGTCCACGTGAGAACGATCCGGACGGGTTGGCTGGCGTCGGCAACCGTACCGGTGACCTTATAGACGTCCGTGGGATTGGGGGTGAGGATCACCTCCTGATTCACGAAGTGACGTGGAATGGGATTGAGAAGGTCTTCCAGATTAAGGCGACCGAATCCCTGGCGGGGACTTGGCAGGGGAAGCGGATCGCCGGCCTCCTGTTCCCAACCGGTGTCGGCACCTGTCAGAAAGTGGGCACCATGGGCGGTGTAGGCGCGAATCAGGGCGGGGGAGGGATCATCAATGTTGTACAGTTCGCGCAGGAAGTAGGTGGTCAACTGGGTGGAGGCGGCAACGGCGGGGGTGGCGAAGCTTGTTCCCAACCCACGGGCGTATAGACGGGGCTGGACGGATTCGGGAACATCGTTGTTTTCCCCGGGAAAGGGGCATCCAAGGACCTCGGTGACGTTTCCGTATATCAGGGAAGCGGGAGCAACGACGTCGGGTTTCATCCGTGCCGAAAGATTGTCATTTCCCTTCGAGGAGTAGATCCAGATGTCGTTGGCGTTGTCCGCAATACGAAAGGGGTGGTCCCCGTAGGGGTTGTAGGGCGTGCTGGATCCGCAGTAGGGAATATCGGTGCGGAAGTCGACGCATTCGCTGCCACCGACGGTAATCACGTTTTTGGCAAGGCCGGGGGAAATAATGGAGTTGAATCCGTCATTTCCGGAATTCCCCGCGGCAAAGACGGCGGTCAGATGGCGTGGTGTTTCGCCACCCCCGACGTCGCGAACAAGGTAGTCAAACAACTGGGAGTAGCTGTCGTAGATGTATCGTGCCTCCTCGGGGAAAAAGACACCCCAGGAGTTGGTGCTGAAGGCGGTGTTGCCCCCACCGGCGGCGGGGATGGTGCCCCCGGCATCATGAAGGGCCGTCCAATAATCCTCGACCATGTCATGGAGGCAGGCGGTGGGGATGAGGGACTTGTCCACAAAGGGGGCCCGGGGGAGGAGCATGCTGCCAATATATCCGAAGGGGTTGACTCCCATGCCGTAGCGGAATCCCTCGGGGTCGGCATTGGCGGGACCGGTGTCATTATTGTATCCGGCGAGAATCGAAGCGCTGACCTGACCATGGGTATCAACGGCCCCTGCGTTCGAGGTGGTGGCGGAACAATCGGTGGCCCCGTCGATGCCGGGAACCTGCCAACGGCGATTAAAGACAATGCGGCTGGGTCCGTCGCCGCCCTTCAGGAAATCCGCCGGGGGATCGTAGGGCGCCTCGGGGTTTTCCGGGTCGCCACTTCCAACTCCAGTGTCCACGACGGCAACAATGGGAAAGGCATCGTCCGGTGGGAATTCGCCGGGATTGAGACCAAGTTTGATACGAAGCCAATCGAGATAATTGACTCCCGTGGTTGGGATTTCTTTTCCATTCTCCCAGGATGTCTGGTTGGCAACGATCAGGCCGGAGGTTTCCCCAAGGGTGGACAGGTGCCCCGTCGCATGGATGGAGACAAGTGTCTCCAGTCGCTGAAGGACATCGAGATTGGCCGCCTCCACCCGTATAGACGCGAGATGGAAGTCCCCGTCGGGGGTGGGACGGGGTCCGTGAAGGACGTCAACGCCTGCCGTGGAAAGGACCGAGATGTCCTCGTTCACGCGACGGGTGTCGTTGTAAAATTGCAGTTCCAGGAAGTGGGGTTCGCCTGCTTCGGTGGGAGGGGGAAGGGGCGGACGGGGAAAGGGGAAATGGGCCGTCATTCGAGGATCATCAAGGGCAAGGAAGGACCCAAGAGTGTTCAGGTCGCTGAACCAGGCCACGACCGCATTCCCGGGGAGGGTGTGGACGACCTCCGCTCCCTGATCACGCAGCCACTCCATGTCCTCGTGCAACACCGGAAGCTTGAACTGGATCACCCTCAGTTGGCGCCCCGGTTCCATCTGTGCACTGGCCAGCCTGGGGTGGAGGGAATTCCCATGGATGATGACGGGGTCGGTGGTTGGGAGGACCCGAACGCCCGGCTGGGCCTCCACGCCTGCCTTTGCCGCAGCGGTCAGGGGTTCGAAATAATGATGGTTGCCGCGCTTGGCAACAGAACGAAAGAGCGCTCCGTCGTCGAAAGAATCGTGGTGGTGGGCTTCTTCGACCTCAAGGATTACATCCCGGGGAGGGAGCATCGATGGGTCGATGGAAAGATGGTGATTGCAGCCTGTCACAAGGCCAAGGTATGCGATTACGACGACCGGGACTGGTTGCTTGATGATTTTGAGCATGGTGAAAACTCCCTGTTGGCTAAAGTCGAAGTACCTCCAAATGTTTTATGTGTAAAGAGTTTTTTCGACCCGCCTGAGGATTAATTTTTGACAGACATTTTTCTTCGCATCCTGCTCGTGCTCTTTTTCTGCCTGATCCATGGCGGAATATACCTGCTTGTGCGGCGGGAAAAGCCCATCGGCATGGCGCTGGCCCATGGAGCGGCGTTCACCTTCCAGACGTGGTTGTGGACGGTCCTCGGATGGCTCCTCGGACTGGCGGGCATTCTCGTTCTGCCCGCCCTGGTACTTGTGGGGTGTCCGCTTGCGGTGATATCCGTAGTTGTGATTATTCGTTCCATCCGTGAACGTCCCATCAGCCCCTGGTCGGTTTTAAAGGCCCGCTTCAGAACCATCTCCCCCGTTGCCTACCCATTCGCGGTTCTTGCCTGTCTATCAGCCCTGTTCTGGATGCACCATGGCTGGCACTCGATTCCCCTGGATTACGACGGCCTGAGCTACCACCTCGGCACGGCGATTCACATGTATCAGGACGGTGATTTCCGTCTATACGAAGGGGAATCGGGATATACGAATTACTTCGCGCGCGGCGTGGAACTTCTTGGTGTTGTTTTCCTGAATCTCTTCGGTCACATCAGGGTGCTCAATATCGTTCAATGGGTGGTGATTCCCCCGGTTTGCCTTTTGATGTATGTCGCGGCGAGGGCGGTGGGTGTTGGTCGTACGGGGGGGATCATTGCAGCCTCCTGGGTCTTTTCCGTTCCTGTGGTTGTTCATCAGACATCCATGACATACACTGATCTTTCCAGTCTCGGCTGGATTGTTGTGGCTGCGTGCTCGATCCTTTCAGGTTCAAGATTGGGCCTGCCAGGGACGACACGAATGCTCCTGTTGTTTGCCGCCTGCGGGTTGGCAGTCGCGGCAAAATTCAACGCCGCGCCGGCTACCTTTCTTATTGGGCTGGTGGCGGTATTTCTCTGGGGGTGGCGGGCTTTTTTCACCCCCTCACGGCAGGCACTTGGCGTCGTACTGGTCGGCATTCTCATGGCGGCATTGGCGGGGCTTTTCTGGCCGACACGAAACTGGATCGTTGCCGGATCGCCCATTCACCCCTTCTCCCTGGAGCTTGGCCCGGTGACCATTGCCCACGCGCCGCTCCCCATGGAGGCCACCCGCCTCATGCCCGAGACACCTCCCGAGGGATATACACCGGAGGAGTGGCTCGCCATATCGCTGACGCCGAAGCTCCTCATGTCCTGGACCTGGCTGGACTGGGAATCGTGGAGACGTTATGGCCCCCTGGGCACCACCCTGCGGGAAGCATCTTTCACCGACCTTGACGATATCAGCCATGGCTACCGGGGGGACAACAAGCTTGGCGGACTCGGCGCTGGCTGGCTGCTTTCCCTGTTCCCCCTTTCACTTGTCTATATGGCTCTACAGCTTTTTCAGCTTCGAGATTTTCAGCGTTTCACACGCCGACGCAGGAGGCTCCTGTTTGCCCGACTCGCCATCCCGGTTTTGTGCTGGGGGATCTTCATGGTGACCATTGCGGCGTGGTGGGCGCGGTTCTCCCTTTTCCTTCCCCTCTTTTCCGTGCTTATGGCTGTTGTGTTGTTGAAGGAGCTGGGAAGGATCCACAAGACCCTGCCGGTCCTTGTATATCTACTCCTTCTCTTTACCTTCACGAAGGATATGGCAACGGGCGTCTTGTTCAATCGCGACCGGGAAATCCAGCGGCGGTTCCTGGAGGAGGCCCCCTCCCATCGACCCGTGGATTATTTCCTTTGGCGTCACCCCGATGCCATGCCCCACCGGATGATTGCGGAAATGCTCGACATGGCTGCTCCTGGCGAAACCATCGCCTACCACACGCCGTATGACCCCGTATTTACCGGCCTGTTTGCTGATGCACAGGCAACGGTGCGCCTGTTTCCCCTCCCAACGGTTTTCCCGCCTCCCGATGATTTCACCAACGAGGAGTTGTGGGGCTTTCTGGACCGTGAACGTGTCGCCTTTATTCTTCTGGGGCCAACCTCCGGGGAGGATTTTGAGCAGGGCGTCATTTCCCTCGGGGGAAGGCTGCACACCCAACGCGATGGATGGCGTCTATACGAGTTTCCTGAATGGCGGGAAGCCCACCATGGCCGCTGACCGGTGGAAAGGCTCGACATGACGTCACCCCCTGGACAAGTCTTCCCCACCCGCCCCCTGCGGGCCTGGGAATTTTCCTCAAGGGGGAATCGCACCGTATGAGTGACCTTTTTTCCGACCAGGAAGCCGACCTGTCACCACGGCGTCCGGAAGATGCCGGGCCGGCGGAGGATCCGTCAAGCCAGCCCCTTGCGGAGCGCCTTCGCCCCTCCAGCATTGCGGATATACTTGGCCAGGAGGAACTCCTTTCCCCGCAGGCGCCCCTTCGTCGTCTCATTGATGCCGGACGTATTCCCTCGATGATTCTTTGGGGACCTCCGGGAAGTGGGAAAACGACCCTTGCCCGGGTGGTTGCCAACCATGTTCAGGCTGATTTTGTGATCCTCAGCGCGGTGACTTCCTCGGTGAAGGACGTCCGCGCGACAGTTGACGTCGCAAAACGCAACCGCAAGTTCCAGCGGCGTACCCTCCTGTTCATCGACGAAATACACCGCTTCAACAAGGCCCAGCAGGACGCCTTTCTTCCCCACGTGGAGTCGGGCATTCTCACCCTCATTGGGGCCACCACCGAGAACCCCTCCTTCAGTGTAATCTCCCCCCTTCTTTCCCGCTGCCGTGTCTTTACACTCAAGCCCCTCGGCGAGGCCCAACTTGAGGCCCTGCTATACAAGGGACTGGAAAAAATCAATGGAGAAAGGGAGAAGGGCGAACCGGTCCTCACTCTTGGTGATGATGGAGCGCGGGCAATTGTGCGTCTTTCCGACGGCGATGCCCGCCGGGCCCTCGGCATGCTGGAAATTGCCACCTCCGTCAAGAAGTCCTCCCACGATGGTTCGGAAGGGGATCCGATCAGTGGGGAGGAAATTTCCGCCCTCGCCCAGCGCCACCTCGTGTATGACAAGACGGGGGAGGAGCATTACAACCTTATCAGTGCCCTACACAAGACGCTGCGATCCAGTGATCCCCACGGCGCGATGTACTGGGTGGGGCGTATTATTGCCTCGGGGGAGGATCCCCGCTACGTCGCCCGAAGGTTGATTCGGTTTGCCAGCGAGGACATCGGCATGGCGGATCCCCGGGCGCTTTCCATGACACTCGATGCCTTCCGTGCCTACGAGGCCCTGGGTCTCCCCGAGGGGGAACTGGCCCTCCACCAGGCGGCTGTCTATCTGGCGCTCGCACCGAAATCCAATGCTGTCTATACAGCATCAAAGGCCGTCACGGCGGAGATTGCCACCAGTGGTTCCCTACCCGTCCCCCTCCACCTGCGCAATGCCCTGACAAAGCTCATGAAGGACCTTGATTACGGTCGTGATTATA
>JAFIGB010000330.1 GCA_020831705.1 Candidatus Sumerlaeia bacterium
CCCACAAGCGCCAAGAACTGCACCGGCTCCCGGTGTGGGCCGTCAGGACAGGGATCAGCAGCGCCCCGCCGCACGTCGCGATCAGGGTGGCCCGCAGGATCGCCGCGATCGTCCCACTGGCGACCGCAATGCACCCGCCACGCCCACCGGACCTCCCCGGCCTGTTCAGGCAGCCGACCTTCAGTCCTTTGCTGAAATCGGCATGCGCAGTGACATCACCCAGCCCGAAGGAAAACCGCGCCCTCCCCGCCGTAAGGGAGATCCCAAGAAGAAGTCGGGCAAGCCGAACACCGCCGAGTGGGAGGGCAAGCGCAAGCGCCCACCTGCAAAGGGTGAAGATCCCGTTGTTCCGGGACGCAAGCGCATCCGCCCCAGCCAGATTTTCCGCGTGGAAAACACCATGGACCGCCGGCCCAAGCCGTCGGGCAAACGGAAGGGTTCCTCGCAACAGGGCTACAACCAGCAGCAGTATCCACCCCAGGAACCGGAACTGAAGATCATCAAGCTGTATGGTGACTTTACCGTCGGAGCCTTCGCCGACAAGATTGGCAAGCCCCCGGCAGAAATCATCAAGCGCCTTTTCCTGATGGGACACCCCATCACGATCAACCAATTGATGGAACCGGACCTGGCGGAAGAGCTCGCCGTTGAGATGGACATCGAGATCGAAATCGTTCGCGAAAATGACGAGGCCGATATCGAGGACTTCCTCAAGCCACCGGCAGACAACGACAAGCACCTCGTCCCACGGGCACCCGTCGTTACCATCATGGGCCACGTCGACCACGGCAAAACCAGCCTTCTCGACTTCATTCGCCGCTCTGATGTTGCCTCCGGCGAGTTTGGTGGAATCACCCAGCACATTGGCGCCTACTCGGTGACAACACCGAAGGGCGATGTTGTCTTCCTCGACACACCCGGCCACGCCGCTTTCACCGAAATGCGTTCACGCGGTGCCAACATCACCGACGTCGTTCTGCTGGTGGTTGCCGCCAACGACGGTGTGATGCCCCAGACCATCGAGGCCATCAACCACGCCAAGGCAGCCAGCGTTCCCATCATCGTTGCCATCAACAAGACCGACGTGGAGGGCGCAAACCCCTCGCGCGTGAAGCAGGAACTGATGAGCCATGAGCTCATCGCCGAGGACTTCGGCGGTGACACCATCATGGTGGAGGTTTCCGCCAAAACCGGTGAGGGAATCGACACGCTCCTTGAGTATGTTGCCCTGCAAACCGAAATTATGGAACTGAAGGCCAACGGACACCGTGCCGGCCTTGGAACCGTGGTGGAGTCCCACAAGGACCCCCTTCGTGGTGCCGTTGCGACGATTCTCGTGGAACAGGGAACCCTCAAGATCGGGGATATCTTTGTCTGCGGAACCGAATACGGCCGCGTCCGCGCCATGCGCGACGACAAGGGCGTTGTTCTTGAAAACAGCGGCCCCAGCACCCCTGTTGAAATTCTCGGCCTGACAGGTTCCCCGGACGCCGGTGAGAAGTTTGTCGTGGTGCCGACGGAAACCGTCGCCCGGGAATTGGCAGAGAAGCGTGTTCACCGCCGCCGCACCCGCAGCGCCCGGGTCAAGGAGCACATCAGCCTTGAAAACCTGCGCGACCGCATGAGTGACGACGAAATCATCACCCTCAACATCATCCTCAAGGGTGACGTGCAGGGATCCGTCCAGGCCATTGTCACCTCACTCCTGAAAATCAGGAGCGACAAGGTGGCGATCAAGATCCTCCACTCCGGTGTGGGATCCGTTGGCCGCGCCGATGTCCAGCTTGCCGATGCCTCCGAAGCCATCATCCTCGCCTTCCATGTGGGCGTGGAACCGGGTGCCCGGGAACTGTCGGAGGATCTGGGGGTCGACGTACGGGCCTACAACGTCATCTACGCTCTTCTCGAGGATATCGAGAAGGCGATGCTCGGCCTTCTGGAACCGGAATACGACGAGAAGGAGGAGGGGCGCGCCAAGGTGCAGCAAACCTTCAAGGTCTCGAAAATCGGTACCGTGGCAGGGTGTCTGGTCGAGGAAGGCGCCGTGGCGATCAGCCACAAGGCCCGACTCGTCCGCGGTGGCTCGATTATCTGGACGGGCAAGCTCCGTTCCCTTCGCCGCGTGAAGGACGACGTAAAGGAAGTTCTCGCCGGTGTGGAGTGCGGCATCGGACTGGAGAACTTCAACGACGTCAAGGTGGGCGACCATATCGAAACCTACTCCCTCGTGGAGCGGGAAATCACGCTGGTCAACGCCGCTCCCACTGCTTCGGCTGGCAAGGACAACTCCAACTGACTCCGGATAAGGCAACGTAGCCCCCGGCATTCAGGACAACAATCAGGCAAGGCACCTTCCCCCGGGGAGGTGCCTTCTTTTTGATGGAATCGGGAACCTGGGTGGGGGTTATTTCGGTTGTCCTCATCATCGTAGTTCCCTTTGATGGCCCCGGTGGTTGAAAACTACCCGATATTGGGCAAAAACAGGACGTCCATGAAACGGCAAGCTCTCTTGTTTGATAAGCCTGAGGCGCACTTGATGGTTGCGGCGGGCACGGGCGTGTCGTTCAATGGGTAAGAATTCATCCACCCGAAAGCCGAATCGTCGTGCACCGGGGGAAATGGATGGCACGCTCTGTTGGGCGAACAAACCGACGAGGATATCTCACTTCCAATGAATCTTATTTGGGGAAAAGCAAAGTTCCTTCTTCTGGCATGTCTCATGTCACCGCTCTTGCTGTCGGAGCCCATTGCCGCCCAGACACCCGTCCATCTGGAATATCATTCCGCAACGGACCTCGACAAGTATGTTCCCAGGAAGGTCTCCGATGAGGATGAACTTCATCTCAAGGCCGTGCTTTCCTTCGCCGAAGGGGCAAAGAAAATCACGGACAAGGAACTGCTGATCCGTACCTTTGACTCCTCGACCGGCATGGTCCGGGTGTCGGTACGCCTTCGCGAGGGGGTCAAGAGCCACCGCGACATCGATTGGTCAAACATGTCGAGTCGTGCCGCCTACAGGACCGCCGTCAACGAAATGCAGCAGCGGGTGATCAATCGTCTCGACCCCGTCGATTTCGACATTATCCATCGCCTGAACATGGTTGAGGCCTTCTCCGTGTATGTCACGGAAAAGGGCCTGCTTGATCTCCTGGCCGATGACAATGTCGTCTCGGTGATTCACGATGAATTGGTCGGTCGCCACCTTGCCCAGGGCATCCCCCAGATATCCGGCCTGGGACCACGTACGCTTTTCGACGGTTCGGGTATGTCCATTGCCATCATTGATGACGGTGTCGATCATAACCACCCCAAGCTCGGTGGTGCCCCCATTGACGAAAACACAAAGATCATCGGTGGTTATGACTTCGCCGATGACAATGAGAATTACTTTTCAACCGACCCTTCAGACAACCACGGTACAGCCGTGGCTGGTATTGCCGCCGGTGACCTCCCGGAGCCCGACGAAACCCTTGGGGATTACATCGGCGGTGTGGCCCCGGGTGCGCGTCTATACGCCCTCAAGGTCTTCTCCGATGGAGCACCCGGTGCGAGCTTTGCCGATATTGATGCCGCCCTGGACTGGAGCCTTGAAAACCAGAACGCCGACCCTGACAACCCCATCATGGTCGTCAATATGTCCCTGGGTGGTGGCCGCTACACATCGGAATGCAACGATTCCCGTGGTGGATTAACCTACGTTATTGTCGAGCAGCTCAATGCTGCTGGCATCACGGTCCTCAGTTCCTCCGGAAACAACGGGTTCTGTGATTCAATCGGCTCCCCATCCTGCCTGACGAATATCATCTCCGTCGGTGCTGTCTACGATGGTGCCCTTGGAACTTTCAGTGGATGTATATCCCTCGGCTCCTGCTGGGGCAATATTAACCCCGACAATTGCGGCGAGGGGAGCGGATCCTTTACCCAGGCGACAGACCTTGACCGTGTGACAGCCTATTCCAACACGGCTTCGTTCCTGGACATTCTTGCTCCTGCCCACAACGCAACGACCACCGATAATGTGGCCCCCGGCGGCGGCAATCCCGATGGTGACTACCTTCCGAGCTTTGGTGGTACCTCCGCGGCAAGCCCCTACGCCGCTGGTGCTGTTGCGGTGCTTCAACATGCTGCCCGTGAATCACGTGGGGAATACCTCACCCCCGATGAGGTCCGCATGATCCTTGTCGAGTCCGGCAACCCCATTGATGACACGAAGAACAACGGGCTTTCCACACCGATCACCAAGCCCCGTGTGAACCTCGAGATGGCCCTTGAGATGCTCGAGCCCGAGCCGCCCGGTGTCTTCTTCGCCCCGTCAGAAATCAACATCATTGCCTTCCGCCAGGAACCGTCCCCCAGCAACCGAACCGTCCGCCTTGCAAACCCCAGTGAAGTTCCCATCGACTACAATGTCACAGTGGAAATCCTGAACACCTTCGATGAGATTGAATGGGTCACCGTCATTGAAGGCAGCACGGTTGGCACCGTTGGGGCGGAATCGGATGTGGAACTCATTCTGTCCTTCAACACAACGCCCCTCCCGGTTGACTTTTACGAGGCACAGATGACTGTCACCGGTACCTGGGAATCGGAAGAGGAAGGAATCGTCGAGATTGAATCGGTTGTGATGCCGATCACCATCGACGTCCAGACAGTTCCCGCCCGCATGGAAGTCTCCATCGATTCCGACCTCCTTGAATTGGTACAGGTACAACCCTTCCCCGACATGGACGGCACTTACGTCTATACGGTGACTACACAGACGCTTCAGGGTCAGGTCATTTCAGGCCGCGTACCCGTCACGATTTCCAACGATGGTGACCGCCCCCTTGAGTTCCGTGTCTATCAACGCCCCTCCTGGATCAAGATCGAGCGTCCAATCAGGGTGGGGGACGGAGGCAGTGAACTGGTCTTCGATCCCCAGACCTGGGAAATCACCGACGTTGCGCCCATGGAAGAAAACGAGATGGGCGAGGAAATCCCCGGGTCGATCGAGATGTTCATCCACTTCGAGGTTGGCAACCTGCCTCCGGGAATTTACCGTGAATCGTTCACGCTCTTCTCCGTTGATTCCTCGGTGCGAAACAACCCGGCCGTCATTGACATTCGTCTGTTGGTCTCACCCCAGGTTGGCTGGATGGCTTATTAGCGTCCCGCCCATTCACAGTTGCCGCACGAAAGAGACGCTCCCGGTTGCCGGGAGCGTCTCCTGTTTTTGTGCCCTGTAATGTCATCAGCCCCAGTCAACTTCAGCCCTGCTGGTCTAGCCAGTCCGCCCACTTGTGGCTGATTGCCTCGTGGGCCTCCTCGTCTGTCTGGAGATACTCCAGCACATGGGGGAAGACGTTTGTGTCCCTCATGTCTATACGGGTGTGATTGCGGAGGGCCGCGATGTCCCTGCCACCGGTGTGCTTGACCAGTTCGCGAAGCTGCCCTGATGGCGGAAGGGTCCGAAGGTGCCTGAAGCCCTCCAGATTGATGGGGAATTCACCCCACGTTGTCTCCCCCACCTTTCCGAGTAGACTTTCAAGCACCTGGGCGTGGCGAACCTCGTCCCAGATCCACCGGGCCATGTCCTTGTGAAAATCTATGGGGAACCCGGGATTCTCGTGGGAAAGAAGGGCGCAGATTTCCGCGGAAACAATCTCGCGGTGAAGTTGCTCGTGGAGCATCGCCCGTACCGTCTCCTCCGAGGCGGGCACACCGACCTCAATGGACGCGGGCGGTTCGTCGGGCGACTGGTAGCAGAAGGATTCCCGTCGCGGTATATCCAGCGAAGGGCGTGGAGATGGCAGGGGGGCCTTTCCACTTCCCTGTTCCGCCTCAACGGGCGAGGTGCCCTGGAACCAGTGATCACGAATCGTACTCGTGGCCTGGTGGACGCGTTTCGACACCGGGCCGCGCATGCCAAGAAGAGTTTCAATCAGCGCCATCCCACCGCTGATGTGCTGGGAGGTAATGCGCAGGAAGTCGGAAAGTACACGGCGGCTCGGCTCGTCGAGGACCATGTCTGTCTGGGTGAAGTGTTGCTCCCAGACGTCTATAAGCCCCGGCTTGACGACATTATAGACCGCGGCGACGTACTCCTCCCAGGTGCCAAACTTTTCAAGATGGTCAATGAGGATGGCCAGCTCCGGCCCCGGGGCGTCCAGGTTCATCGGATCCAGCCCGAGGTACTTCAGCCGCTTGGTCGTCACCGCGAGAAAGACGGCGTCCTCATAGACATGGATGCCCATGAGAACCTTCACGTCCAGCGAACCCACCCGGGGCATCCATCCCATGTGGAGATGAACCATGTGGCGAAGGAGATGGTAGTAGTTGGAAAAAAGGCGCCTGCTTGCCTCAAGGGGCATTTCCGACTGTATATCCCAGGTGGTCCTCAGCCTTGGGTAGCGCATTGGCTTTCTCCTTGATGGTGATGGAAAAAAAGCCCGGCCCAACATGGAGTCCGGGCAGGGCGTTTCTCGGTTTGCTGCTTCACGACGTTCAGGGCTGAACGGGCTTCCGGCCGATGGAGACGTACTCAAACCCGAGGCGCTCCATGCGGTCGACGGGATAAATGTTCCGCCCGTCGAAGACCAGTGGGCGCTTCATCGAATCGCGAATCTGCTCCAGCTTCAGTCCCTTGAATTCCTTCCACTCCGTCATGATGATCAGCGCGTCGACGCCCTTGGCAACTTCATAGGCGCCATCGACGTACTTCACATCAGGCGGCAGGAGAGACTTGGCGTTCTCCGTGGAAATGGGATCATAGGCCACGAACTTCGCCCCATCGGCAGCCAGGGCATTGATGACCTCCACCGACTTGGCATCACGCATGTCGTCGGTGTCGGGCTTGAAGGCCAGGCCGAGCACTCCGAAGGTCTTCCCCTTCACGTCGCCGCTCATGTGTTCCTTGATGCGGTCAATGAAGCGGGGGGTGCGCTCGCTGTTGGTCTTCACCACCGACTCCAGAATGTCGAAGGTCTCTCCAAACTTCTTGGCGGTATGGATGAGGGAAAGGGTATCCTTGGGGAAACAGGATCCACCGTAGCCCAGCCCGGCGTGGAGGAATTCCTTGCCAATGCGCTTGTCGCTTCCCATCCCCTTGGCAACCAGACCAACATCCGCGCCGACCTTCTCGCAGATATTCGCCACCGAATTGATGAAGCTGATCTTGGTGGCCAGGAAGGCGTTGGAGGCATACTTGATCATTTCGGCGGACGCCACATCGGTGATGAGCATCGGCGCTTCCAGCGGGGCATAAAGCTCCAGCAGCGACATCGCCACATGCTGCGACGGCGCCCCGATGACAATACGGTCGGGAAGGAGGCTGTCCTGAATCGCGGTTCCTTCCTTCAGGAATTCGGGGTTCGAGACAACATCGAAATCAACGGCGCGGCGCTTGTTTGCCTCGATGGTCTGGCGAACGAAATCGCCGGTACCGGGGGGGACCGTCGACTTGTTGACGATAATCTTGTAACGATCGATGCTGGCGGCAATGGCCTTGGCAACGGCCTCGACGTACTGAAGGTCGGTGGATCCGTCATCTGCGGGGGGTGTTCCCACGGCAATGAAGACCACATCACTGCGACGAACGCCATCCGTCGTGTCTGTGGTAAAGGTCAACCGGCCGTCCTCCTGATTGCGACGAACCATCTCCTCCAGACCGGGTTCATAGATCGGGAGAATGTTGTTCTTCAGGTCGGCGATCTTGCGTTCATTGCTGTCCACACAGATCACATCATTGCCCAGATCGGCAAAAACCGCTCCTGTGACAAGTCCAACATACCCGGTGCCAATCACGCAGACGTACATATCGCAGAAAACCTCATTCTAGTGGTAACAAAGCGCCAAGCGCCACCGCGCCACGGCGGTCAAAAACCTTGTCGGTGCACCGGAGGTGCCACAACCCGAAAAAGCCCGGTCAGGGCGTTGAATTATGGGGAGATGACCCCACCCCGGCACACGGCGCCCCGCCTCCCATGGCTTCCAAAGGCAAGCCCGTCCACCGAGGCCTCAGCGAAGGTGGAACAGAACTAACGATCGGCGGCCAGGCGGAAGCCGACGAGGGACCACATTGATTCGGGGACGTAAACACTCCGTTCGGCTGAGCGACATTCACCCAGGGGGCTATTCCAGGCGCCACCCCGAGTTACCCGGTAGAAACCTGAAGACGGTCCTGCCGGATCCGTCACACTACCGCCCGGAAGTGAATCGGTGTACCAGTCCTGACATAACTCCCATACATTACCGTGCATGTCATGGAGACCAAAGGGATTGGGAAGCTTCAAACCCACCGGTTGCATCTGGTTGGTATTCCCACTCCACCACATATAGTCCGAGCGATTGCCGGGTAGTGACCCAGCTGTGCAGTCCTGCCAACTATCGTTGCAACCCAGCGAGTCCCCAAAATAAAAACGTGTTGTCGTACCAGCCCGGGCCGCATATTCCCACTCCGCCTCAGTTGGCAGTCTCATAACCATAGGGCCTTGGTCGGTCGAAATTATATGGGCATTGAGTTCCGTGATAAAATCCTGAGTCTCGTTCCAAGTAATGTTCACAAAGGGGGTTATCGGAGCGCCAGGTTGGGCTGGAGGGGGCCATTCTTCTCCCATCACAGCTGCCCATTGCATCTGGGTCACCGTGTACTTTCCCATATAGTAGTCCTGTGTCAGAGTGACATTGGTCTGGGGGCCTTCATAATACGTACGCCCTCGCTCATCATCCGGTGAGCCCATGATAAAGGAGCCCGCTTGAATAGGCACCACGACCAACGGCACATTGCCTGGAAGCATAATGGTGACTTCCTCGCCAGTACCCATGCCATCCTGACGCGTGATGGTCCGCGTGACGATGTCACTATGAAATCCATTGGCATTTGTCGCACGCACTTCAATGAGAGTTTCGCCCACAGCAAGTCCGGTCACTGCAAAGCTCCAGCTTATGGTACGATCGGCGGTTTGCCAGGACCCCCCGTTTCGACGCCACTGCACCATGGAAACCGAGCTGGATGGCGCCGAGGCCCTGCCGGCAAATGAAACCGATGTGATCGCATACGGAATGATGAGATTGGATTCAGGGGTGGTAATCGAAATGGTCGGGTGGGGGGGATCCCGCCTGATGGTTCTCGTAGCAAGGGGACTGAAAAAACCATCCGAACTTGTTGCACGCACATCTATATGGTTTATACCAACGACTAGGAAGTTTGCATTGAAGCTCCAGCTTGAGGTACCATCGACAGTCTGCCAGGGACCGCCATTGCGGCGCCATTGGACGAGGGAAACCGTGCTCTCCGGCGCCGTTGCAGTGCCGGAAAATGAGACAAATGTCGTGCTATTCGGGACCGTGAAGTTGGAGTCCGGCGAGATGATCGAAATGGTGGGGTCGGGACGTTCAACAATGTCCATTGCGGCGAGGCGAAACCCGAAGGTGTTGCCTCGGGACGAGGGGGGGCTACCGGTACGATTGGCCGAGCGGCTGTCCCAGGCATCGTGGAACCAACTGCCGCCCCGTCGCACCCGGTACGAGCCTGAAGAGGGGCCTGTCGGATCGGTCACACTCCCTCCTGCAAGAGAGTCAAAATACCTGTCCTCGCACCACTCCCAGACATTACCGTGCATGTCATGGAGTCCGAAGGCGTTGGGGCGCATTAACCCCACGGGCTGTGTCCGGCCATTTGAATTCCCCGCCCACCACATGAAGTCGGAGCGATTCCCGGGGATGCTTCCTGCCGCGCAGTCCTGATGTAGATCATTACAATCGAGGGAATCCCCAAAATAAAACCGTGTCGTCGTCCCTCCCCGTGCGGCGTATTCCCACTCCGCTTCGGTGGGCAGCCGCATCGCCGCAGGTCCCTGGCCTGTGGCGGAGATGTGGGCGTTTAGAGCCGTGATGAATGCCTGTGCATCGTGCCAGGAGACCATCTCCACCGGGTTGATCAGGCGATTGGAAAAATAGGAGGGGTTGCTTCCCATCAAGGCCTGCCACTGGGTCTGAGTCACCGGGTATTTCCCCATGTAAAAGTCCTGCGTCAGCGTTACATTGGTCTGGGGGCCTTCGTTGCTGAAACGTCCCCGCTCATCATCGGGCGAGCCCATGACAAATTCGCCCGCGGGAATGCGCACCATCGTCAGGTATATATTGCCAGGGAGCGTGATGTTCAGTTCCTGGGGCGGGGTGAGAAGCCCGTACTCGAACAGCCTGTCGGTGAATTCCTGGGAGTTGCTGAAGAACTCCACCACTTCGTCGAGGCTTTGGCGCTTGTGGAAGATTTCGCCACTCCAATAGTCGACTTCATTGGTGGTGGGGAAGCGGCCCATAAAGGAGCGGTAAAGGCTCGTCACATAATCAGCTGCCGTCGGGTCCTTGGCAAGATACTCCTCCGACTCCGTCAGGTCGAAGAACATCTCGCGTGCGCGCTGGCGGACGTCCGATGAGTTCAAAAACTCATCTGTCCAATATTCCAGACCGGCCGGATCAAGGAACCGGTCCAGCACGCCGGTATACATGGTGCTGACGAAGTTGTTCACCGCGATGCCTTCACGGCCAGGGAAGATATACAACACACGATTTTCGAACTCCACCGATTCGGTGAAGGTCGACAACACCGGGCCACGCGTCCACGTACTGTTGAGCCAGGAATTTATTTCCTGTTCGGTGGGAACCCTTTCCATGAAGGCAGCATAGCAGTCGCGGATAAACATCTCGTCGCTGCGGTTTCGGTTCTGATATTCCTCTGAGAAGATAAAAACGCGGCCGATGTCGCGAAATAGAAAGCGCACGTCCAGGTTCATCTCCACCATGCGATCGTAACCATTCAGCCATGCATCCAAAGCTCCCGGCTCCGGTTCACGGTCAAGAAGTGTCAAATAGAAGAGGCGGATATAGTCACGGAATGCATGACGCTCGATGTCGGTCACGGGGTGGTGGCCGTCCTCCACCGAGTTCGTCCCAGCGGCAATCCCGGCCTTTGTCACATGGGCTTCCTGCGCGAGAGTCCCCTGGGGCGCGGTCAGCATGAGAATCAGGGCAAGAATAGGGAGGAATCGAAGGAGCCTGGGAGATCTTCCAGGACGAAAAGGGCGAATTGTGTCGGTGGCAACGAATCCATGTGAGGCCATTGATTCCTGAACCAAAGCTCGAGCGGGACGTGTCATTGGTAGATTTTCCTTTTTCTGGTCCCGAGTTGGAAGGAGATATGGTCGTATTATCCCGCCCGATGGGGAACAAGTATATTTGCAGGTGGAAATATCGCTACATCCCCGCATCCCCCAACGCAACGGAAAGAACGCATTGAAACAGCGTGTTTCAACCCTGAATCTCACCCGTGTCTAGCAGCAGGAATCGCTTATCGTAAGTCTTGGAATGAATGCCCAACGGGGAAGGAATGACTTCATCAGTCCTTCCAAGCTTCCCCTGTAACCCGTTCGTAGGCCTTGCGGTAGCGGGCCATGGTTTGTTCGATGACTTCGGGGGGAAGGCGGGGGGCGGGGGGGGTCTTTGACCAGCCCAGTTGATCTGCAAAGTCGCGGACGTATTGTTTGTCCAGCGAGATCGGTGTGGTGGCGTCAGGGTAGTAGGTATCCGCCAGCCAGTAGCGTGAACTGTCGGGGGTGAGCGCCTCGTCGATGAGAATCACCTCGCCGGAGGGGAGCTTTCCGAATTCAAACTTGGTGTCGGAAAGCACCAGGCCCCGGGGGCGGACGAATTGGTGCGCGTGGGAGTAGAGCACAATGCTGTATTTACGGCAGGTTTCCGCCTCGCTCCGGCCAACCAGTTTCGCCAACTCCTCGAAGTCGATGGGGGCGTCGTGGCCAACGTCGGCCTTGGTGGTGGGCGTCAGGATCGGCTCGTCGAAGGCGGCCCGGTGGGGAAGGCCGGCGGGGAGTTTCACTCCGCAGACCTCGCCGTCCTTCTGGTATTGCTTCCATGCCGATCCATCCAGGTATCCGCGGACAATGAATTCCGCTGCCAGGGGGGAGGTTTTGCGCACGAGCATGGAGCGCCCCTCCAACTCGCCGCGCCAGCGCTGAACAGCCGCGGGGTAGTCCTCCACATCGGTGCTGATCAAATGATTGGGGACGAGCTTGGCCGTTTGCCCGAACCACCAGACCGACAACCGGGTCAGCACCTGGCCCTTGCCGGGAATGGGATCGGGGAAGACAACATCGAAGGCGGAAAGCCGGTCGGTTGCCACGATGAGCAGGTTTTCACCAAGGTCAAAAACATCACGAACTTTCCCGCGGTGACAGGGAAAGCCCTCCAGATTTGATTTCATCAGGCCGTCGGCCATCTGTGTCGCTCCACAAACTAATAAGGTTTCACTCAGCGCTGGACGCGCCAAAACAGGATCAATCCAATGCCACCGATGAGGACGTTGGGGGCAATGTAGGCGGCCAGGGTGTAGGGGCTGTAGGCCATCCCCAGCGCCCCGGCGTAGGTCAACATCACATAATAGAGGAGCAACAATCCAAGGGCGATGCCGATGGAGAGTGCCTTCGCCCGGGGACGGAGCTCGACGGCCAATGGAATGGCAATAAGCACGAAGGCCAGCAGACTGAATGGCAGTGTCATCCGCTGGTAGTACTCGTTCCTTGCATTGAGGTAGAAGCGCCACGGACGTGACAGGTTTCGCCGCTCGATATTTTCATACATGGGGACTGGTTCGCCGGTGGATGCATGGACCGGCTCGTTGGCGAGCTGCTCCCGGAGCTCACCAAAGGTGAGAATCCGCGGGTCAATACGGTCGATGCGCTCCTCATCGGTGCGCGGGGAAAGGGAGGTGGTCATGGAATCAAAGCGAACGAGGATTTCCCGCTCGCGATTTTCCCGGTTGATGGGAATGACGACCCCATCCTCCAGGGTTAGTGTCACCGAACGGGTATCGAGGTTTCCGCTGATTTGGCCCCGGTTGGAGAAATAGAGGGTCTCCTGCCGGCCACCATCGCCGACCTGAATGTCAGAATCTGTCAACTCACCCACCTGCCCGACGACACGCATGGCAACCTTCTCCATACGCAGGGTGTAGGGCGGATCGCCCGGTTGATTCTGGGCCCGAACATCGTAGTAAAGAAAGACATCCGCCCCGCGGGGGGACAGGTTCTCGTAGGAACGGCCCGGTTCCAGATTTGTCAGGATCTGAAACTGAAACTCGGTCTGGCGCTCACTCAAATGCCGGAACATGGAGGGAAGGGTCGTAAAACCCAGATACATCAGCCCCAGGGAGCCGACAAAGGCGATGATAATAAGGGGGTAGAAAATCCGGCCCAGTCGAATTCCAGCGCACCGAATGGCGAGGATTTCGTTCTCAGCGGTCATCCGGCCAATGCCGACAAGAACGCCAAGAAGGGCCGCCATGGGGATGGTGAGGACCAGGACCGAGAGGGTCAGGATGCCGAGCACCTCGAAGAAAATGGACCAGTGAACCTGGGCTTCGAGGAGGATTTCCGCCATGCCGAAGAGTTGGCGAAGCAGCAGCATGAACGTGAAGAACAGCGCACTCAAGACAACGGGAGCGAAGAGTTCACGGATGACGTAGCGCTGGAGGATGGTCGTCACGAAAGGGCGATGTTACCGTGGTGGGTGGAGGACTGTT
>JAFIGB010000251.1 GCA_020831705.1 Candidatus Sumerlaeia bacterium
CCGACCAAAGGGATGTGGGTGGCATTTGGCCGTCACGGAGGAGGCTGCGTTCTCCGCGCAGAACGGCGAGTTCCTCCTCGGTGGGGTACCCGACCAGGTCGTGCCATTTTTGGGAGCGGGTCTGTTCGGCTTGAGGTGTCCAGGAGTGGGGTGTTCCGACGAGAACCACGCCCGCGATCAGCTTGATTTCCCGCGCGAGGGCGGCGGCCATGATGCCTCCGATTTCATGACCGACGATATAAATTTTGGCCGGGTCGACACGGTCGTGATTGTATAGATACCGCAGGCCCTCGCGCATGTCGGAGAGACGGTGGCTTTCCAGCTCCCAACCCCGGTCCCTTGGATTACGAGGTTCTATACGAAGTGTCACAACTCCCTGGCTGGCGAGCCCCTGGGCAATGTCGCGAAGGGGCCGGAGATAACCCCGTGCCGAATCGGGCCCGTATGAATGAAGCTCCCCAATGATGAGTGCCGCAGGGAGTCGCCTGGCGGAAATTTCAGCGTTCGGAACGGCGAGCAGG
The DNA here is from genome assembly GCA_020831705.1 of Candidatus Sumerlaeia bacterium. Taxonomy (GTDB): domain Bacteria; phylum Sumerlaeota; class Sumerlaeia; order SLMS01; family SLMS01; genus JAFIGB01. The sequence continues at coordinate 522 of JAFIGB010000251.1, forward strand.
GCGCGCCCATCCTCAAGGCGCCTCCTGGGAATTTTGATCTCCGTTTCCTTGAAGAGATCCGGATAGACATACGGTGGGCTGGATATTTCCTGATTTTCGCGGATGCGGCGTGGCGGGGTGGCGTGGGAAGGGCGATCCCTCCGGGTTGCAATGCGGAAGTAGCTGATCGTCCCGGGCCCGAAATTGCCGCTCCAGCCAATGTGTATATCCACTTCCCCGTTGCGAAGATCGATGGGGACGATGGCGCCGCGGGTGGCATGGGAAAGCGGGGGGCTGGTACCAAAGGCGGCCTGCGTATGACGGTGACCTCCGAACATGCGCTCCATGATGCCGTGGGCGCGTTCCATCTGATCCTCTGTATATCGCTGTTGGCCAATGGGAGCCAGGTATTCACGGAACGCCGGAATATCCCCGCGAACGAACAGCCCGATGGCCCGCTCGACCGCCCGCAGTTCCTCCCGAAGAATATCGCGTGCTTCCTGGCGCGACAGTTGATCCTGCTCCGCCATGAGGGGAGCAGCGAGAAGGAGCAGCAGGAGAACCAGTATGGGACGGAATCTCATCATTGCATGGTGGGCCTCGCTTTACCCACGCCCCAATGCTTACCTGAGACCTCCCGCTGCTGTAAAGCCCACCCGCAACAGGTCAGTGGATCCGGAAGATATCACCGGGAGCTGAAGGCGCCGACCCGACCGGGGAACCGTAGACCCGGACGTTGTCGTAGACGATCTCCTCGCGATTGGCATCGAATCGGGTCCGGATCTTCACCACAAGCGAATCACCCATCCCCTGAACGCCAACACTCGGCGGTACGGTGAAAGTGTAATCCTCCAACCTGTCGTAATCCTGGATCTCGACATCGCCGAGGCCGTTCAGGTTGAGGTCCACACCAAGGCGCCCATTGGAGGCCTCCTCAGTGCCGACCCTTGTGAACTGGCCGATCTTGGTTTCGCCATCCTCGTCAATCGACACCAGCACGCGCAGGTAGTCCCCATTGAAGAGATTCGCCGAGTCATACACATTCACCGGTCGTGCATTGACGGAGATGCGGACCTCCAGGTTTGCGAATCCACTGACATCAATGGGATCGAGGGTGATGGTGTGAATTCCATCGCTTGGAAGGGGTGGAGAAACACCATTGGTATTGGCGCCGGCAATGAAGTAATCGCCATCCACACCGTTGATGCGCGTGACGAGCGTGTCGGGGGGCGAGTCGACATGGAAGCGCCCAAAGAAGGAATCACCAAAGTCCCCGGTGCCTCCATTTATGTGATAACCGGATGTCGTCTCGAAGCTTTCCTGGGCGATGAGAACCAGGTCGCCGAGAGTTTGGGTGACCTCGTCACTGAAGGAGGATTCGTTCTCGAAGATGTTCTTCGCGCTCACCACATAAAAGTAGGAAGCGTTTGTCTGCACCGTGTTGTCGATGAAGGTTGTGGATGCCGTTGGTGTCGTGGTGATGCGTGTATATCCACTTCCCGGAGTCGTGGATCGATAGACATGGTAGCCAAGGAGGTTTGTTTCCGGGCGGGGATCCCATTCCAGGAGGACGTTGTCGCCATCATTGGTGGCAACAAGGCCAAAGGGACGCATGGGAGCAACGTCCTCGCATTCGCCCAGAAAAATGCACGGTCCCCATTCGGGGTGGTCGATGAAGGGGTTGCGGTTTTGTTGTGCGTCGAAGATGACCTCGTGGCGGAAGATTTCCTTCTCGTCCGGTGGATCCTCCTGATGCCACTCGAGGATGTCCGTCAAAAGTCCCATGTAGGCAATGGCCTGGGCGCCGGTTGCAAGGAGGTCGGTGTTGTCAGTCAGGCGAAGGTCCGGTTCCGGCGATCCATCAGCATGAGCGCCCCCGTTATAGCGGGCTGCCATGTACATCACGGCACGGGCCGCATCGCCTCGCCTGTCTATCCAGACTTCCCAGGTCGTGTCCCCGCGCCAGTTGGAGTACCCCGGATACTCACCGGTTCCTCCACCTACTCCATTGTTGAAGACGGTCGGGCGTTCCTCGCCTCCCTCGGAGGGCGGTGTGTTTGCGAAGATGTTATTCCCCCGCGAGTTGTTGTAGGGACGGTCGCAGAGGTAAAGATTGTGCATGTCGGCGACTGCATGGCGGGACCATTCGCCGCTGTCGGGAAATCCGCGGGAACGTGGCCAGACGTGTTCACGATCGTAGGGGCGGGGTTCGCCCGGTTGCGGGAGGGGAACGACTTCATTGCGATAAATATCGAGGATGGTTCCGGGTTGGCCGGGCGTGGCATCCGCCGCTTCAAGAATCGGCCAGTTCGACGGGCTGTATGAGGTGCGTTCATGGTCCCGGATAACCTCGAAGACCGTCTGGGCAAGTGTCTGTGGATTGCTCGTGTCCACCGGTGTCCAGTAATCAATGGGTGGCTGGGAGTAAATGGCCGCCGTGGGCAAAAGAAATGCCGCCGCCAGATACCACCTGAGTGTTGCTTGCCGAAGTGCTGTTGGAACCATCGTGATCCTCCCTCAATAATAGGCCCCATGGCGGGCCAAGTTCCACCGTCTACCACCCTGGCGGTGGGCGTTGAAAGCCTTTTTCAGCGTCCCCGCGATGTAAAGTGGCGGTTTGATGGAGGTTGGTGGTGTTTACCGTCGTTTCTCTGGAATCCCCTGATACATGGCAATCTGCTTGACCGGGAGAAAATGAAATTAATATTGTTGCATCGCGAGATTGTGATATCTCATCAGGGGTATGATTCAATGGACGACTTGATTCTCATTTCTGGAGCAGGGGGGCTTGTTGGAACCCCACTGATCGATTTTCTTTCAAGAAAGGAGTGCCGATTACGGGCGCTCACGCGGAAGCCTTCCAGGCCTTCCAATGCTCCAGCGGGTATGGAATGGGTTCAATGTGACCTTACTGCCGACAGAATCCCACTGGAGGTTTTCGATGGAGTGAGGAAAGCGTTCCTTCTGGCGCCGGCAGAAACCGGTGATCCGTATCCCGTCCTTTCCCGTCTCATCGAAACCGCGAAGGCACGCGGCGTGCGGGAGATTGTCATGATGACGGCCATGGGCCCGGACGATGGCATCTCGGCGAGTTTTCGTCAGGCTGAAGCCCTTCTCCGTGATTCAGGCATCCCGCACGAGATTCTCCGGCCCAACTGGTTTATGCAGATGTACGCAACCCTTTGGGCGGAGGAAATCCGCTCAACCGGTGCGTTTCGGCTCCCGGCAGCCGACGCCCGTGTCAGTTATATCGATGTGAGGGACATCGCCGAGTGTGCCGGGGAATTGCTCCTTGCTGAAGGGGCCCAGGGGCGCACCCATTCGCTGACCGGTGGGGAATCCCTGCACCTGGGTGAAGTTGCTGCCTCGCTTTCTCGTGCTTCCGGCCGCGCGATCAAATATGTGAAGGTGGAACCAGCGGATTATGCGGCGGCGTTGGCCCGGGAAGGCGTCCCACAGGAACTCATCGACCTGCTCCTTGCCCTCTTTGAAGACATCCGCGGTGGGTATCTCGAGCCCGTTTCCGGGGACGTGGAGGAAATTCTCTCCCGAAGGCCACGCTCCTTCGAAAATTTTGCGGAGGAACAGAAGGCCGTCTGGAAGGGTACTTGAGAACAGTTTCGATGGTGCTCATCCCGCACCTTCGTCGCTTTACTTCAACTACCAGAATCTGGCACTCACCTGGGAAATGCCATGCCTTGCCGAAGGAGGAGGTGGCGCCATTGTCAGTCTTGGCCCGGACCACCGAGATTCCCTCGGGGTTTACAGTCCCATTGGGGTCGCCTGTTTCGGCGCCCTGACATCCTATTACTCGGATCTGACGCATCCCCTCGATACGATTTACGACCCTACCAATGGAACTGCCAGTGAGGGGGATATCGGACGCTTTGTTGGCAGGTCGGGAGGATGAATTCCCCGCCGCTTTACAATTTCCCGTGCCCTCCGAAAACCTTGTTGCCATGATCCAGCCATCTAAATTCGGCGCGTGACTGGTCGCCGGAAGGATGGTTGCCCATGGAAAAGCAGTCCACCGCCCCCGTGTCCACTCCTCCCCCCAAAAAGGAGCGATTGCTTTCCCTCGATGCCTTTCGTGGCTTCACTATTCTGGGGATGGTCTTCGTCATTGCCGTTGCCGCCGGTCAGTACCAGCACCATCCGGATCATCTTCCCCAGAAAATGAGTTGGTTTGGAAGCCTTCCCGTTTCCACCTGGTTCCACGCTGATGTGGGTTATCATCTGTGGGAGGCCGCTGAGCGGGAACGGTTGCAGGAGGAGTTCGCCGGACTGCCTGATGCACCCGAGCGCATTGCCGCCGCCATTGCCGAGGCACCGGAATCAAGGCTGAAAAATATCGGTCTTACCTTCACCGATCTCATTGCTCCCTGGTTTGTCTTCATCGTTGGCGTATGTGTTCCCCTCAGCAGGCGCAAGCGCGGCGGCGAATGGTGGCGTCATGTCATGAGCCGCACCCTGATGT
>JAFIGB010000473.1 GCA_020831705.1 Candidatus Sumerlaeia bacterium
GCCCGCTGGCTGGATACGGACGCGGGGAGATGGTTGAGCGTGGATCCGGTTTGGGATTTCCCTGAAAACTTCGGCAACGGGTGGGGGTATCCTCTGCTCCCGACAGTATTGGTTGATCCCTTGGGTACGTTCGTTGGGAAGCCGGCTGCCGCGGGGATGCACGCCTCATTAGTTACAAAAGTCGTAACTGGGGGGATGTCGGCCCTGCGCTACACAAAGGGCGTTGTAAAGTTTATCAGTACGGCGGGATTGACAGCATATACAGCTAATTTAGTTCTATACGGGCTTTTGCCACTAGTTTCAGCGCCACTAGTTGGAGTTTACGGCTACATTGCCTATCAACATTTTGCTAACGACAGGGCTGCACTTGAAGTACTCGGTGCAGTCGTGGAGGCGGATGCAGAGGTCCGTCGCACTATTGATCAGAGTAGAAGTACTGCCCGACCATTCGAGTGTGTTGAGTACGCTGAACAACTTGCCGAGAAGCTTATCAAGCTAACCCACGAATATCCCAATCTGGAAGTTATGACAATATATTACTTTGGTTGGGAAAGAATTGCAAATAATAAGATTTGGATTCACCCCGCAGTGCAGAAGCTTTACGGAATCTCAGATCCTGCGGTTGCCGATACTGGCTTGCACGTCGGAATCATGTGGAGGGTTCGATCTACCATCAACACCCCATGGATCGTGACCGATAATTTCTTTATGGCAATGCCACGGAAGGGCTGGGAAAATGCTTACGAGGTTGCCAGACGTGAGGTAGACGGTCTCCCGCGGGTGCCGTATACATTGTATCGGGCAGTTCGACAGAATCCGGACATGGGGGTCATCAGGGTTGTAAGCCCTCAGTCATTCATATACCGAAATCATGAAGGGCCTGACAGGGAAGCTAAACTTCGAATGAAAGGATCCATTTATGACAACGCGTACTAGAATTCCCAGTTACTTCATTCTAAATGCTCGTGCCCTCCAGTCGATGCAAGTTCCACCCAGTACAAAGAATGAATATGAATATTTTGCAGACGGAACGTGTGCTGCTTATCGCCCACTTAAGTTAAAATTATTTCCCCCAACAGATTTGAAGCGCGAGAGACTGTGGTATGATCGTGTCGTGATGTCGCTTTTCTGCAATGACTATACATCGGAGTCACTCCAAACAGAAGAAGGTGAACCTGACATCACAGTGTGGAAGGAACGAGCGCTTCGCTTTGGACAAGAAGCAGCAATTGCTTTCATGATGGAGTTTGACTGGGCCTCCTATTTACCTGATCGAGGGCTATTCGAATCAACGTTTGAACAACCTTCCGAAGTTGATTTCCTGAAATCGTTGTACGAGGACACTCAAAACTACTACGCCATTGTAACTGCTTTGAACAAATACGAGTGGTATTTCGCTGGGTACAACCATATGGTCCTTGTGCTCGCATCCACCTGCGGATTCGAACCACCACCAAATCCACTGGTCCAATACTTTGCAGAAGTCTCGGACGGGTATCAACTACCACTTGCTCCTTTCGCTCGAAAAGTGGAGTTACTGGCATATCTACTTCGTGCGGGCTCACCTTATGAATTCTTCGTCGGCACTTGGAAACAGTACCTGGTAAGACAAATTGGTCTGCCCCCCCAATCTCTGCTCCACTTTGAATGAGAGTTTCTGCACCCTTTGACCGTCCATGCTGAGGGGGCAATGCGACCATGGGAAAGCGGAAACGACACACTCCCGAGCAAATCATCACCAGGCTGTGCGACGCCGAAACCCGCAGTATACCTCCGCTGAGCACCATGTTGACCGGTGATCTCCTGCCGTGATAGCCTCCTTCTTGAATCCAACTGAAGGAGTCCATTTTGGAAAAGCGATAGCGGATGAGTGCCCTGGAGAAGCGGGAGTATTGGGCAGGGCGTTTGGAGGAGAAGCGGCTTAGTTGTCTATCCATGGCGGCGTAGTGTCGGCGGGAAGGCGCTCGGCCCTGGAGGGGGACGACCCCGACCTGCGCCGCTATCTTGTCGATTACCGCAACCACACCGGTTATAGTCAGGTTCTCAGCGAATACGATCCCGAGATCGACAACTTTCGCCGAAACTTCGTCTTTGGCACCCAACACACCCCCCTGGCGCAGACTGGTTCCTCTTCCGGACCTCAATTTTTCCAAACCGACCACCTCGGAACCAATCGGGGCTTGACAGGATCAAGCGGCTCCGCTGTGCTGAATTCAGGGTTTGAGTACACCCCCTACGGCTCCCTCCTCGACACCGGCGCCGACAGCTCTTTGACATCGCAATACTTCACCGGCCAGTATAGAGATCTATACGCCAACCTCCAATACCACCGCGCCCGCTGGCTGGATACGGACGCGGGGAGATGGTTGAGCCCCGATCCCGTCTTCGACTTCCCCAATAACTTCGGGAACCCTTGGATGTATGCGGGGGGCGGGGTTGTTGGGGTTACAGATGTTGATGGCTTGCTTAGTTTAATGGAGACTGTTACTGTTACGGGTTTAGTATCCTTGCTTACACGAGTCTCGTTATGGGGAATCGAGACGGTTCAGCAGGCCTACGGAATTGAGTTGTTGGCACAGGGTAGCATTGATTCGACAAGAAGTGTGTTGAACTGGATTGATGGGATACTACTTGTTGTTAGTTTGCCCTCTCTGGTGCGAATGCTCCCCCGCATGATTTCTGGTGCGACTAGCGTTGGATCAAGAGGTCTTCAAAGGCTTGGCGATGCATATCGCGCACTCTTTACTCGTAGCGGTGACTTGTTTCGTTTTCGGGTTGCCGGATTGTCGCAACCATTGGATGCAGGATTGGCATTGTGTCATCCGTCAAAATACCATGACCCCCGGGCCGTCATAAGTGTGACCCCCCTGATTTCATAAGCTTGACCCCCCTGCTGTCATAAGTGT
>JAFIGB010000339.1 GCA_020831705.1 Candidatus Sumerlaeia bacterium
CCGGAGTTCAACGGTCTGATAGAGGAGGCAATGGCCAAACCTTCCGCCAGATAGTCGTCTGGAGGCACGTTGGATCCGCCCGGGTACAGCCCACCCTGCCACTGATCTTCACCAATGGAATAGACGTTGGCGCCGAGATCGAAGAGGGGCACCCTGCCTGTTTCCGTCAAACTGCAGTCGGCCATCACCGGACCGACTCCAAGCGCCATCAGCAGGAGCGCACGAAAAGGGACAGCAAAGCGATGCATGTGTACCATGGATGTTATATCTCCTTGAAAAAGGGTACTTCGCCGTAAAAGAGGGCAATGGTAATGCCACGAAGGAGAATTCTGGGTGAAAGCTTCGGGGGGACATGGGCACGCCGGGTCAGGGTGCCAACCAGCTCATGAGCTGATGACTCCACAGGGGACAGGGAGCATTCACGCTTCACCTGAGATGTTCTGTTTGGTCCGTGGGGTGAATCACTTCTGCCAATCAATGGCTACAAGGTCGTTCTCGAGTTCAGTGAGAATCCGTTCCAGGCAGATACTCCAGGCAATTGGTGCGGGGTGAATGGAGCGGTCCGTGGACACCATTGCCTCCCGCTCCCGGTATGTCCTTTGCAGGATCGCACGGGGTTCCACGCCAACGGTGTCGAAGAGGACAAACTGTATTTCGAGGACTGCTATGTTGGGTGTTGCCGTGGAGTCGATGTATAGCGCGGCAATGTTGCCCTCCAGGACATACTGCCCAAGGCTGAGGCTGGAGGCCCCGGAAACATAGTCAAACCGCCCCGATTGGTCCAGCCAGCGACGAACTTCCGCCGTGATCATGGGAGCCGGTGCGGAAAAGAACAGGTTGTAAAAATCACCTCTCAGCTTGTTGCCCGCCTTGCGGTGGACAAACCCCCGGCGATCGAAGGCGGGACTGATCCGGAGCGGGCGTACCACAAGCTGCCCCTCCGCAAGGAGTTCCTCTGCAGGATCCCCCGGGCGATCCACGGTGAGATAGTATTCATCCCTGACGGGGAACTGGCGTTCCAGCTTCGGAAAACAGCCGGGAAGGAACAGCAGCGCGGCGAAGACCGTGCATGCCGTCGCGATCAGTGTCTTGGTGTGCATCATTCCACTTCCTCCAGGGCCAGGGGTGCCTCGCCAAGGATGAGCAGCGAGGGATACTCGCTGGCCAACTCGGTGAGGTTCTTGAGATTCTCCGTAATCGTGTATAGATTGCGGATGATGACGGTAATGTCCTCCTGCTCGGCGCTCAGGGTCATTTCCACGCGGCGGAGGTTTCGATTGATCAGGTTCAGGGTCTGGGGAATGTCGTCGCTGACCTCAAGGATGCGATCGGCGGCGAGCTGGAACTGGGTGATGGCCAGGGCAACCTCCTCGCTGTCGAGTGTTTGCTGTGCCGAGGCGAGGAGTTTCCGTCCATCGGTGGCGGTGCCGGTGATTTCATCGATGAGCAGGCCCAACCGCTCGCGTTCGTCCTCAATGGTGGAGCGCACTGTATGAACGGTATCGCGAATTTCCCGAATGGCCTCGGAAATTTCCGTGGGGATCGATTCCACGTCCATCTTGCTCACCTTGTCGGTAACCATGGTGGTGGTTTCCTGAATCTGGTTGTTTGTCTCCCGGAACTCCTTGATCAGGGCGATGGTTTCCTCGCTGATTTCATCAACGCGTGCCCCTTCCACGGCGGTGGTAAAGGCCGTGAGAAGTTCATCGACTTTTATGGCCAGGTTGCTGATGTTGGCCTGCTCCAATTCCCGGGCGACCTTCTCGATGGAATCGGCAATGGCCTCGAAGCGGGCACGAGCCGAGGGGACGTATAGCTCGTCTGGCTCCCAGGCGATGGGCAGGGGAGGGAAATCCATCGGGTCTATATAGTCCAATTCCAGGAAGGCGAGACCGGTGATGCCCTGGGGTGCCAGACGCACCCGCATCCCTCCCTGGATCTCCCGGTTCAGGTGTTCCCGAAGTTCCGCAACGGTGTCGGCTCCGAGAAAACCGGTGGTGAAGAGCGAGCGGATGACCACGTAACGCGACTGGCGGTCGTCGGCGAGTTCGTAATACTGCGAGGCGAATCCAATCTCCCGAACGGTGCCGACCTTCACACCGCGGTATTTGACCGGCGAGCCAATGTCCAGCCCCTGGATCGATTCGTCCATGTAGGTTTCAATGGTTATGCCGGACTTGAATGCCTCGCGGAGGCCGAAGACCATCAGGCCCCCGACGAGGAGTACCGTTCCGGTGAGGACGAATGCCCCCAGCTTGATATAATTAGCCCGCTGTGTCATGGTGCTTTTGCCTCGGCTTCCGGTGCTTCGCGCAGGAAAAACTGCCGCACCCAGGGATTATCACTGTTGTCGCGCAACTCGGCCGGATGGCCCTCGGCGACGATTTTCTTCACCCGCTTGTCGAGCATGATGACCCGGTCGGCGATTGTATAGATGCTTGGTAGTTCATGGGTGACGATCACGAAGGTAATGTTTAGGCTTCGTGATAGACGGATGATCAGCTGGTCCAGCTCGGCGGACGTGATCGGGTCCAGACCTGCCGAGGGTTCGTCTAGGAACAGAATCCCCGGGTCCAGCGCCATGGCCCGGGCAATGGCGGCGCGCTTCTGCATGCCGCCGCTGATCTCCGATGGCATGTGGTGGGCGAAGTCCTTCAAACCCACCAGATCGAGCTTCATCTGAGCCACCAGGTCCATGGCCTCGCCGGGGAGGTCTGTATATTCCTCCAGCGGGACACGAATGTTTTCGCGAAGGGTCATCGATCCGAAGAGCGCCCCGAGCTGGTACATCACGCCGAAGCGCCTCAGGATGCGGCGGCGATGATCCCCCTGGGCCGTGACAATGTCGTCGCCCTCTATCTCAATGCTTCCCGCTGCAGCAGGGTAAAGGCCGATCATGTGCTTGAGGAGCGTGCTTTTTCCGCAGCCGGAACCGCCCAGTATGACAAAAATTTCCCCGCGATGGACATCAAAGGATATATCATCGATCACCACGTTGCCCCCATAAGCGGCCGTGAAGTTGCGCACCTTGATGATCGGTTCCCGTTCAGTCATCACGTTATATCCCCAGACAATAGAACAAGACGGCGAAAATTCCGTCCGTCACGGCAATAAGGACGATGGCGCTCACCACCGACCGTGTCGTCGATTCCCCGACCGCACTGGCACCCGTCCGGGTTTGAAGACCCCGAAGGCACCCCACGCCGGCCACCAACAGGCCAAAGACCATCGCCTTGATTAATCCACCCACCGGATCCATGAGGACAATCTGATCGGTGACCTGGTTGATATACACGACGGTGGGAAGGCCCATGGAGAGAAAAACCACCAGACCGCCAAGAAGCCCCGCCAGCATGGCGAACACGGTGAGGAAGGGAACCATGAACACGGCGGCAATCACCCGGGGGACGACGAGGAACCGCACCGGTTCCAGTCCCATGGTGTTGAGGGCGGCAATCTCCTCGTTGACCTTCATGGTGCCCAGTTCCGCCGCAAAGGCCGAACCGGAGCGCCCCGCCAGCACGATGGCCGTCATGAGTGGCCCAAGTTCGCGCAACATCGACAGCGCCACGAGGTTGGCCACGAAGATTTCGGTGCCGAACTGCCGCATGGGGATCGCGGCCTGGAAGGCCATGATCAGTCCAATGAGGAATCCAATGAGCACGACAATGGGAAGGGCATCCACCCCGGCCGTCTCCGCCGTGCGCAGGGCATCGCGCCAGCGGAGCTTTCGGGGGTTCTTCATCGCCGCAACGAGATACCAGGTCAGTTCACCAATAAAGGCGACCTGGTCCTTAAGATCTGTGAGCATTCCCGACGTGGCCCGCCCCAGTTGTTCCAGAATCGAAACGGGGTGGGCGTCCTCGGCGTCCTCCTCCCGGTATCGACCCGGAGGAAATTGGGCGAGGATCGGCGCCAGACCGTCGGGGATATTCTCGCGGTGGACGGAAATTTGTCGGGAAAGAAGGGAATTCTCAATGTGGAGAAGAAGGGCCAGCGTCGCGCCGTCGACCGATTTGAGGGCACCGAGATCAATGGTGGCCGCCGATTTTCCCTGCAATCTGGCAAGGATGTCCTGAGGATCCCAGGCGCCCTTGAGGGCAACGTCCTCCACCTGCGGTGGAAAGACGATGCGCCCGTCCTCCTCAACATGGGGAAGGGCACCTTGCGTGGTGGCTGTTCCGTTGCTTTTGGACACGTGGGGTTCAGACCTGTCCGATTGTGAGTCGTTGCTGATTCAAGGGGAAAAGGTAGGGGGTAATTGTTGGCAACGCAAGGGGTTCTGAGGGGTAATATTCCCTCGATTTTTGATTTTTGACTTTTGCGGGTGTTGCCGGGAATGGGTTTTGCTTGACATCGCGCGTAGAGGTGGAACTTTGTGCTAAATCCGCCAGACGTGTCTTCAAAGACCCCTTCCGTGGGAACAAACCTTCCCAATTCGGCTCCCAGCGACACACTTTGTCACACCTCACGCCTCCTTTGAACAGGTACAATACCACTCACCAGAAGGCCCCTTGTCTCCTCCACAACACAAGAGGTAATTAAATCTTTATGAAAAAAGAAGAACCAAACGACAGCGCCAAGTACACTGAGCAGGTTGAGGATATCATCACCTCGGGTAAGGAGAAAGGCCACCTCACTTACGAGGAACTTTCCCGCAAGCTGCCCGAGGATTTCTCCGCTGATGAAATGGATACCCTCCTCCAGGAACTCGAGGCCCTCGACATTGATGTTTTCGATGCCAAGGACCTGAAGGAAGAAGAAGAGGACAGCGAGGAAACCGAGAAGGATCCCAAGAAGGCCCGCGACGGAAAGCGTCGCGCCCGGATTCCCGATTTCGCCGCCAAGAAGGACGAGGCAGACGATGAGGACGACGCCCCCTCAACCGTCCGTGAAAACCTCCTTCAGGAAGCGGAAAACGCACGCATCGACGACCCCGTTCGTCTCTACCTTATGGAAATGGGCAAGGTTCCCCTCCTCACCCGTGAGGACGAAATCTACTTTGCCAAGGAAATCGAAAAGGGCCGCCACCAGATCATGGCCGCCATTTCCCGCGCCAATGCCACCGCAGACGAGCTTGGCCGCATCTACGCCAAGATCGAAACCGGCCAGTTCAATCTCAATGACATCCTGCGCACCAATGTCGATGAAACCGACCCCGAGCAGCGCGCCCGGGTCATCAAGTTCATCCTCGACAGCCTGCGATCAGTCCTCGATCACTACGAAATCATCGCCGACAAGCTCGATACCCTTGAGGATCCCACCCTTGAGGAGGACGAGGCGACAACGCTCTCCGAGGAAGTGGAAAAGCTCCGCGACGAGATCTACCAGTTCCTGCGCCGCATCGACCTTAACTTCGCCATCGTCGAGCAGATCTCCCAGCGGGTCCGCGATCTTTTCGTCAAGATCGACAAGGCCCATCGCGACATCAGCCAGACAATCATGCAGGCGATGATGAGCGAGGAGGACCTGCGCCGCGTCGTCCGCAAGACCAAGAAGAACAGTGCCGAGGCACGGGCGCTCCATGAGCGTACCGGCAAGACCCTTGACGAGCTCATCAAGCTCGACAAGCAGATCCGCATGGCCCAGCGCAACATCAAGCGCCTCGAAAAGGAAGCGGGCAACAACTACGAAGACCTCAAGATCGTTGTCCAGCGCATCAACGAGGGCGAGCGCCAGGCCCACGATGCCAAGATGAAGGTGGTCGAGGCGAACCTTCGTCTCGTCGTCTCCATCGCCAAGAAGTACACCAACCGTGGCCTTCAGTTCCTCGACCTCATTCAGGAAGGGAACATCGGCCTGATGCGCGCCGTGGACAAGTTCGAGTACCAGCGTGGGTACAAGTTCTCCACCTACGCCACCTGGTGGATTCGCCAGGCCGTCACTCGCGCCATTGCCGACCAGGCGCGCACGATCCGCATCCCCGTGCACATGATCGAGACCATCAACAAGCTCTCCCGTGTGCAGCGGTTCCTGGTTCAGGAACTTGGCCGCGAGCCGACACCGGATGAAATCGCCGAGAAGATGGAAATGCCGGTGGAAAAGATCCGCCGCGTCTTCAAGATCGCCATGCAGCCCATCTCGCTGGAAACACCCATCGGCGAGGACGGCGATTCCCACTTCGGGGACTTCATTCCCGACGAGGAAGCCCAGTCACCCGCCGCAGCGACGGCCTACAAGCTCATGCAGGAGCGCATCGAGCGCGTCCTCGACACCCTGACCGAACGCGAGCAGAAGGTCCTGCGCCTGCGTTTTGGTATCGGTGGCAGCGACTTCCCCCGTACACTCGAGGAAGTCGGCACGATCTTCAACGTGACCCGCGAACGTGTCCGCCAGATCGAGACGAAGGCCCTCAACAAGCTTCGTCACCCAAGCCGCCGCCGGGAACTCATTGAGTTCATGGAGTGACCCTGTCACCCCATTGTTCGGCACAAAAGAATCGGGGGGCGGCGGGTCCCCCCCCCCCCCCCCCCGAAGTCGTTGTATAGACGCTCCTCCGACGCCGTGTACGTCAATCAATCACCTTGTTCAGCGGGTATTCAATAATGCCCCGGGCGCCGTTGCGGCGGAGGGCGGGGATGAGGCGTTTGACTTCGCTTTCCTCGATGATCACCTCCAGGGCGTACCATCCTGGCTGGTTGAGGGGGGCGATGGTGGGGCCCATGAGGCTGGGGAGCAGGGCGATGATTGCTTCGCGATTTTCCTCGCTGACGTTAAGCTTCAGGCCAACCTTCCCCTCCGATTCCATGGCGGCCTGGAGGAGCATGGCGATGTTTTCGATGCGCTCGCGCTTCCAGTCGTCCTTCCATGCCTTCTTGTTGGAGATGAATTGGTTCCAAGTCTCCATGAGGGTGTCGAGGATGCGCAGCTTGTTCGCGCGCAGGCTGCTGCCGGTCTCGGTGATGTCCACAATGGCATCGACGAATTCCCGGGCCTTGATCTCCGTCGCCCCCCAGGAGAACTCCACCTGGGCTTTCACGCCGTGCTTTTCGAGGTAACGGCGGGTCATGGTGACGACTTCGGTGGCGATGCGCTTTCCTTCCAGATCCTTGACGGTCTTGATGGGGGAATCCTCCGGCACGCAAAGCACCCAGCGGGGCTTGGTGCGCGAGGCGCGGGCGTAAACAAGATCACACACGGGGTGGACATCCGCCTCGTTTTCCTGAATCCAGTCGAGACCGGTGAGACCCGCATCGAGGACGCCTTCGTCCACATAGCGGGCAATTTCCTGGGCGCGGATCAGCAGGGGGCGGATTTCAATGTCGTCACTGGTCACGTAATACGACCGTGAGGAGACGGAGAAATGAAACCCGGCCTTGCGGAAAAGATTCAGGGTGGACTCCTGAAGGGATCCCTTGGGAAGCCCCAGGGTCAGGACGCGGGAATTGGGGTCCGGTTGAGTTGTCATGGTGGTCCTGTCGAGAAGATGATAATTCACGTCGATGGGAAGGGTCGCCCGGGGGGGAGGTGGGGGCAAGCAGGGACAGAACCGTCAAGTTTCAGATTGGCGAGGGGCGGGTGGGGGCGGTTTATTCAGGGCGTTCCGTCCGGTGCCCTCCGGGTGTCGGCAGCCACTCCACCAATGATGAAGCCCCCATGAGCCGACTTCCCCACATTTTGACCCTCGCCGCGCTGGCGACCATGCTTCCCGCCACGGCCATTTACGGGGATGAAGCGCCCGCACGGCCCGATATCCTGCAGGCCGGTGTGTCGGATTTTGTCGCCGAGCGGACCACGGCTGCGAACCGGGCGCAGTTTCTTGAAACCCGGTACTCGGAGATCATCAACAAGCATCTGGTGGGGGAACTGGCCGAGGAGGATGGCCGCGAATGGCGTGGTGCCTTCTGGACCGCCGGCATCATCAACGAGCGTGGTCCCGTGGTGCGGAATGCCCTTTCAAGGGCCTTCGAGGGGTTCGCGGAATATGGCGAGGCCAATCAGCGGGCGATCATGCACACCGCCTACGGGATATTTCCGGGTGTCTATACAGAGGAGGTCCGTGCCGCCCTGCCGGATGCGGTTCATCCCCGCCCCTTTGCCATTGGAGCCCATTACCTTTTGGCGGCGGGTGCTGATGAGGAAACCCGCGACTTGATTCGCTCCCTGATGGCCCGGATGTTTCCCGACTGGGAAAACGATGGTCGGTTAATCTGGCTTGGCCATCGACTGGAGATATCCGCTGCCGAGGAGGTTGCGTTGCGCCCGCCCCTGGTGGACCTGCTTGCTGCAGATACCTTTGGCCAGCGACCCGTCGTTTTCAGTTTTCAGCGTGTTGACCGAACTCAGCCTGGCCTCGCCATGGTACGCCGGGCGGATGGAACCTTCGCACGTCGCTCCGATGGGAGCTTCTTCAATGTCCAGCATCTTGCCATGGCGAGGACGAACATGCCGGGGACGATTACCTTCGGGAATTCCCCCCAGGGGATCTATACAGTCCGGGGGACGGGTACGGCGCAAAATGAGTTCATCGGTCCCACCCCCTACCTTTGGTCGAAGGTCCCCTTCGAGGCATCAACGACGGAGTTCCTCCACGGCGAGGCCAGGCCCGATTGGGAGTCCCCCATCTACAAGGAGATCCTCCCGGTTGAGTGGCGGGATTACTTTCCGATCTGGGAAGCCTGGTATGCGGGGATGGCAGGGCGCAGCGAAATGATCATGCACGGAACGACGATCAATCCCGATTTTTATCGCGGCACATCCTACTACCCACTCACGCCGTCCGCGGGATGTCTTTGTACCGTTGAATTCTGGTCCCCCGAAGATGGCACCCTCGTCCACAGCGACCAGCTGGGCCTTGTCCAGACGTTCCTTGGCAGCGGGG